>JAFZSQ010000042.1 GCA_017619295.1 Lachnospiraceae bacterium | reverse complement strand
CAAAGATGAAGCAAGGGCAGAACTTTCAGAGGCATTAAGGAAGAACAGAAAAGCCCAGGCGAGACTGCTTACCGAGCTTATAGAGGCTGAGGAACTTCCGGAGAAACTCATAACGGGAAAACTCAATGTATCAAAGACGGCCATAACGGCTCTTGAAGAAAAGGGCATTCTTAAGGTTGAAGCCGACAGGGTTTACAGAAACCCCTTCTCAGGGAAAGGCCTTGAGGCAAAAACCAGGACTCTCAGTCCAAAGCAGCAATTCATAGTTGACTCCGTCATGAAGGATTTCTATGGTGGCACAAGAAGAACCTATGTAATAAGAGGAATTACCGGAAGCGGCAAGACCGAGGTTTACATGGAACTTATAAAGAGAGTCGTAAGGGAAGGAAAGCAGGCCATTGTTTTAATCCCTGAAATTGCCCTTACCTATCAGACGGCCAAGAGGTTCTATGAGAGATTTGGTGACAGAGTTTCTGTTATGAACTCCACACTTTCAGAAGGTGAGAAGTTCGACCAGTTTGAGAGAGCAAAAAACGGAGAACTTGATGTTATCATCGGTCCCCGTTCAGCTTTGTTTACTCCTTTTATGAACCTTGGAATCATCATTATAGATGAGGAGCATGAGACTTCCTATAAGAGCGAAGTTATGCCAAGATATCATGCCAGGGAAACGGCTGAGGAGCTGGCGAGAATTTCAAACGCAACCTTAATCCTTGGCTCCGCCACACCTTCTTTGGAAGCTACCTACAGGGTTAAAAAGGGAATATACAAGGAATTTGTTCTTGATGAGAGATTAAACGGCGGTGAACTTCCCACAGTAAATGTGGTGGATTTAAGAGAGGAACTTAAAAGCGGCAACCGCTCAATTTTCTCAAGAAAACTTCAGGAACTTATTACCGACAGATTAAGCAGAAAAGAGCAGATTATGCTCTTTATAAATCGAAGGGGATATGCAGGTTTTGTTTCCTGCAGAGCCTGTGGTGAAGTCATTAAGTGTCCACATTGCGATGTATCCCTTCACCAGCACAATAACGGGCTCCTTATCTGCCATTATTGCGGATATACCACCGAAAGTGTTAAAATATGTCCTAAGTGTGGGTCTAAATACGTTTCGGGATTCAAAGCAGGTACGCAGCAAATCGAAGAGAAACTTCGGGCTATGTACCCATCGGCAAGAATTCTTAGAATGGATGCTGACACCACAAAGAACAAGGACAGCTATGAGGAGATTCTTTCTGCTTTTGCCAACAATGAAGCCGATATTCTTATTGGTACTCAGATGATTGTCAAAGGACATGATTTCCCCAATGTAACTCTTATGGGAATACTTGCTGCGGATATGTCTTTAAGCGTAGGAGATTTCAGAAGCAGTGAGAGAACCTTTGAGCTTTTGACCCAGGCTGCCGGAAGAGCCGGAAGAAGTGAGAAACCCGGAGAGGTTGTAATTCAGACATACCAGCCTGAACACTATGCAATCACTCTTTCAGCAAAGCAGGATTACGAGGCTTTTTACGAAGAAGAAATAGCATTCAGATCATTGATGGATTACCCACCCGTAAGCCATATGTTATCAGTTCTTGTATCATCTAAGGATGAGGAGAAGGCAATAGGGGTAACAAATGAACTGGCGGAGGGTATAAGAAACAGATATAAGGGGGTACATCTAATAGGTCCTGCACCCGCAGGAATAAGCAGGATCAACGATATGTACAGATACAGGTTCTATGTGAAGGATTCCGATGAGGAAAGACTTAATGGCATGAAACTTGAACTTGAAAAGGAATTCAAAGATCCAAAGTACAAGAATGAAACCATAGTCATTGACTACGATCCAATGAACATGAGCTAAAGGAGGACAATATGGCACTTAGAAACATAAGAGAAATCGGAGATGAGATTTTATTAAAGAAGTGTAAGGAAGTTACACAGATGACAGACAGAACAAGAGAGCTCATTGCCGATATGTTCGATACAATGTATGAAGCAGACGGAGTAGGTCTTGCGGCTCCTCAGGTTGGTATTCTCAAAAGAATCTTTGTTATTGATACCACAGGTGAAGATCCCCACGTATTTATCAACCCGGAGATTCTTGAGACATCCGGAGAGCAGTGCGGAACAGAAGGATGCCTTTCTGTGCCCGGCAAGAGGGGAATGGTAACAAGACCCAACTATGTTAAGGTTAAGGCTTTGGATGAGAATATGAAGGAGTTTGTGCTTGAAGGCGAGGAACTTCTTGCAAGAGCAATTCTTCATGAGAATGATCACTTGAACGGAATATTATATACCACCAAGGTTGAGGGCGAGCTCGAGGACGTAGTGGCTGAGCCCATAGAGGAAGAGAAGTAAATGAAAGTTGTTTTTATGGGCACACCGGATTTCGCGGTGGGCGCATTGGAAAAGATAATAGAGGCAGGACATGAGGTTACCTGTGTGGTTACACAGCCTGACAGGGAAAAGGGGAGAGGAAAAGAACTCGCTTTTTCACCTGTAAAGGAATGTGCTCTTAAACATGGTATTTCTGTATTCCAGCCATTAAAGATAAGACTTCCCGAAAATGTGGAAGAGCTTAAGAAGTATGAAGCGGACGTCTTTGTGGTGGCAGCCTTTGGACAGATTCTCTCAAAAGAGATTCTTGATATGCCCAGGTTTGGTTGTATCAATATCCACGCTTCACTTCTTCCCAAGTACAGAGGAGCTTCTCCCATTGCCTGGAGTGTCCTTAACGGAGATGAAGAGACCGGCGTAACCATCATGCAGATGAATGAGGGTATGGATACCGGAGATATTCTTCTTCAGAGGGCTATTCCCATTGAGAAGAAGGAAACTACGGAAGGTCTTTTTGACAAGCTTATGATTCTTGGAGCCGACATGATAGTTGAGGCTCTTGATAAGCTTTCAAAGGGAGAGCTTAAAGCCGTTCCCCAAGATGAGGCTCTTGCCACAAAGGTAGGCAAGATGGATAAGACCTTTGGCCTTATTGACTGGAATGAGGCAGCAGAGGTAATCGAAAGAAAAATCAGAGGCCTCTACTCATGGCCCAGTGCATATACATTTATAAATGGGAAGAGATTAAAGGTATATAACGGTGATGTGACGGAGGCGATATCTTCGAATGTGGTTCCGGGAAGCATTATCAAAGTTGACAAGGACAGCTTTACCGTTATGACAGGAAAAGATGCACTTAAGATAAGCGACATCCAGATCGAAGGAAAGAGAAGGATGGCTGTTAAAGAATTCTTGCTTGGGTATGCATTGAATGAGGGAGATAAACTCTCAGAATAATTTATGAAAGAAAACAACGTGAATTCAAGAGAACTCATTGTCACCATGCTTATGAGCATTAACGGTGGCGATGAGTATTCCCATATTTTAATAAGAAATGTCTTAGATAAGTATGATTATCTGGACAACAAGGAAAAGGCTTTCATCAAGAATGTTACCGAGGGAAGCATCGAAAGAAGAATCGAACTGGATTATATAATCGATTCTTTTTCAAAGACCCCGGTGAAGAAGATGAAGCCTTTTATTAGGGAACTCATGAGAATGAGCGTATACCAGCTTATTTTCCTTGATAAGGTTCCTTCACCCGCTGTTATAAACGAGGCAGTAAAGCTTGCCAAGAAGAAGGGCTTTACAGGCTTATCAGGCTTTGTAAACGGTGTCTTAAGAAGTGTTGACAGGGGGTTTAAGGAAGTTAAGTATCCCGCAGAGGGCACCAAAGAAAACAGAATGATTAAATACTCCATGCCGGAGTGGATTATAGATGAGTTTGACTCTTATCTTGGAGCGGCAAAGAGTGACAGGGTTTTTGAAGCTTTTCTTTCAAAACGTCCTGTGGTTATAAGGATAAGTGGGAGATTGTCCGATAAAGAAGCGGATGAACTCGTGGAAGCCATAAAGAAAACCGGCGTCGGTGTTATACCGAGTAAGTACAGCAAAAGGGCTTATGCTCTTGCCCAGAGCGGTGGAATTACAAAGCTTCCCGGATTTGCCGAAGGGAAGTTTACCATTCAGGATATAAGCAGCCAGATTTGCGTCATGGCAGCAGGCATAAAAAAGGGTGACACAATCATTGATGTTTGTGCAGCGCCCGGAGGCAAAAGCGTTTATGCCGCCGAACTTACGGGAGCAGACGGAAAGGTAATATCCAGAGACCTTACTTCATATAAAACATCTCTTATTACTGAAAGTGTAATGAGAATGGGATTAACTAACGTTACCGTTGAAGAATGGGATGCCACAAACCTTGACGAATCCCAAATTGAAAAGGCAGATGTGGTAATAGCGGATTTGCCCTGTATGGGATTCGGTGTCATGGGACGAAAGAGAGACATTAAGTACAATGTCAATCCCGCCGGACTTGAAGAGGTGGTTAAACTCCAGAGAAGCATCCTTGATGTGGTATCAAAGTATGTGAAAAATGGTGGCACGCTAATCTACAGTACCTGCTCGATTTCAGCGGCTGAAAATGTCGGTAACGCTGAATATATAGAAAAGCAGCTTGGCTTTAAGCCGGCGGACATTACTCCCTGTCTGAATGACGGACTCCTTGAGGATGTAAAGGCTGCGGGAGACGAGGCAAAGCTTAAGATGGGGAAACTTCAGCTTTTACCGGGATTATATGATTCAGATGGATTCTTTGTATCGAGATTCATTAAAGAATAGCTGATTTGACATATGGATAAAAAAGATATAAAATCATTTTCTTTCGACGAATTGAATAATGAGATAGTTTCGATGGGGGAGAAATCCTTCAGAGCCAAGCAGATATATGACTGGCTTCATGTGAAGTTAGTCAGAAGCTTTGATGAGATGACTAACCTTTCAAATGACCTTCGAAGCAGACTTAAAGAGGCATATACCCTTACAACCTTAGAGATTGTAAGAGTTCAGGAATCAAAGATTGACGGAACGAGAAAGTACCTGTTCAAACTTCCTGACGGAAACCTTATCGAGAGCGTATGGATGATTTACAAGCATGGAAACAGCGTTTGTGTTTCTTCCCAGGTGGGATGCAGAATGGGATGTAAGTTCTGCGCATCCACAATAGACGGACTTGAAAGAAATCTGCTCACATCCGAAATACTGGATCAGATTTATGCCATCACTCTTGATACCAAAGATAGAGTAAGCAACGTGGTTGTAATGGGCTCAGGCGAGCCTATGGACAACTATGACAACACCGTTAAGTTCGTAAGAATGCTTTCGGACGAACACGGACTCAATATATCACAGAGGAATATTACGGTTTCAACCTGTGGCCTGGTTCCTAAGATTTATGATCTGGCTAATGAGGATTTGTCCATAACTCTTGCCATTTCTCTTCATGCAACGACAGATGAGAAGAGAAGGAACCTGATGCCCATAGCCAACAAGTACTCCATTAAGGAAATTAAGGAGGCCTGCCTTAATTATTTTGACAAGACAGGACGGCGCCTTACCTTTGAGTACAGTCTCGTGGGTGGAGTCAATGATACGGATGAAGATGCCGAGGAACTGGCAGACATTTTAAGAGAAGTAAACGGTCACGTAAACCTTATTCCCGTTAACCCCATAAAGGAGCGAGACTTCGTGTCTTCCACGGACAAGAGAGTCGCCGCATTCAAAAATAAACTTGAAAAAAAACAAATAAATGTTACTATTAGAAGGGAAATGGGAAGGGATATCGACGGCGCATGCGGACAGCTTCGCCGTAGTTTTTTGCAAGAGCAATGATTCCCAAACCAAATCTATGAAAGGAGTCGAAACAGGTGTTAAAGACATTTTCCATCACTGATATAGGAAAATTGCGTGAACTGAATCAGGACTATGTTTTTACCTCAGAGGAACCTGTGGGGACTCTTTCCAACCTCTTTATCGTTGCTGACGGAATGGGAGGACACAACGCCGGAGACTATGCCTCAAGGTATACTGTGGAAACACTGGTTACCGAACTGGGCACCTCCACTGAAGAAGATCCCATTAAGGATATCGAGAGAGCCATTGGCATTGCCAATGACCACATAAGACAGAAAGCCAGACAGGATTCCCACTTGTATGGAATGGGAACTACCCTTGTTGTGGCTACAATTAAAGATGACGTACTGCAGGTTGCCAATGTGGGAGACAGCCGCCTTTATATTGTCAATGACAAGATAACCCAGATCACCAGAGACCATTCATTGGTTGAAGAGATGATTCGCATGGGCGGACTCGAGCGTTCACAGGCAAGATGGCATCCTGACAAGAATATTATTACGAGAGCAATTGGAGCAAGCGAAACCGTTAAGGTTGACTTCTTCAAGGTTCCCCTCTCGAAGGGAGACGTGATTCTTATGTGCTCCGACGGATTAACAAATATGTTGGAGGACGAGGAAATTCACGTAATTATGAAGGGCCAGCGCGACATTGTCGAGAAAGCCGAGGAATTGGTGAAAGCCGCAAATGATAACGGCGGAGCAGACAATATCGCAGTTGTTATTATTGAGCCCTTCGCTTAAGCAAGCAAACTAAGGAGTTTTTATATGATAAAAATCGGAATGATGGTTGGAGAGCGCTACGAAGTGCTGGAAAAAATCGGCACCGGTGGCATGTCCGATGTTTACAAAGGCAAAGACCATAAACTGAATAGATTTATCGCCATTAAGGTTCTCGAGCAGGAATTCTCTGAGAACGTTAATTTCGTGTCCAAATTTAGGGTTGAGGCTCAGGCCGCAGCCGGTCTTATGCACCCCAATATTGTCAACGTTTATGACGTAGGCGAAGAAGAGGGCATGTACTACATCGTCATGGAGCTCGTGGAGGGCATCACTCTTAAGAAATACATTGAGAAAAAAGCCCGTCTCTCCGTGAAGGAAGCAATCAGTATTGCCATCCAGGTTTCAATGGGTATTGAGGCCGCTCATAATAACCACATCATTCACAGAGATATTAAGCCTCAGAATATTATTATTTCAAAAGAAGGCAAGGTTAAGGTTACTGACTTTGGTATTGCCAAGGCTGCAACCAGCAACACCATTACATCTAACGTAATGGGCTCCGTTCACTATACATCCCCTGAGCAGGCCAGAGGCGGTTATTCCGATGAGAGAAGTGATGTTTATTCATTGGGAATTACTCTTTTTGAGATGCTTACGGGACGTGTACCTTTTAATGGTGAGACTACGGTTGCCATTGCCATCAAGCACATTCAGGAGGAGCTTCCTTCTCCCAGAGAATTTGTTCCCGAGATACCAAACAGTGTGGAGCAGATTGTTATTAAGTGTACACAGAAGAGCCCTGACAGAAGATATCAGTCCATGGGCGAATTAATAGAAGACCTTAAGATGTCCCTCATTAATCCGGAGAGTGATTTCGTTGTAATGAACGATCCCGATGAGGAAGCCGGCACCAGAATGATTACCGATTCTGATATGGAACAGATTAAGCGTCAGTCCGGTAAATATGATTCCGATGATTCCTTAAGACTCAGAAGAGATGTTTATGATGAGTACGGTGACGAGGAAGCATATGAGGACGAAATCTATGAGGATGAGGACTCATATAACGAGAAGTACGACAACAAGATGGAGAAGATCACCACAATTCTTGCGGTGGTGGCCGGAGTCCTTATTTGTTGCAGTATCATTTTCCTGATTGGAAAGATTTTTGGTGTATTCAGTCTCGGCAAAAAGGAAACTCCCAATAACCCTGACGAGGATACAGCACAGACCACGGTTCTTGCTGATGTGGATATGATTGAAGTTGCCGGCAAGAATGTGGAGGAGATTAAGAAATCACTGGTTGCCATGGGCCTTAACCCTGAGGTCAACTATATTGAATCGGAAGCTTATGAGGCAGGAATCGTTATAAGTGCTGATGTTTCTGCCGGAGCGAAGGTTTCACCCGGAAGCACCATTAAACTTACAGTAAGCTCAGGCACAGACGGAAAGGAAGTGCCCGACACAGCCAATTTAAGCTATGAGGATGCTCTTAACAGAATAGAGCAGGCCGGATTTAAGGTAAATAAGAAGGAAGTATATTCCAGCGAAGTTGCCAAGGATTACGTTGTTTCACAGAATCCCGAAGCAGGTTCCAAAGCTCCTTCAGGCTCTGTTATCACCGTAAAGGTAAGCATGGGTCAGGAGGATACCAAGGTCAGAGTACCTAACGTTATAGGACTTACTCAGACAGATGCCACAAATGCACTTACCGAGGCGGGACTTACGCTGGGTGCCGTTACGGAAGAATTCTCAACTCAGATTGAGGCTGACAGAGTATGCTATCAGAGCGTGGCAGTAGGTTCCTACGTTGAGAAGAATACAGCCATTGATATAAGAATGAGCAAAGGTTCAGAGCCTAAGACATACAGTTACAGCGGAAGTATTACCTCCCCTTCAATAGAGGAAGGTCCAAACTACAAAGCCGGATTATCTGTTCACGTAACTGTAAAGGGTACAGATGGCATTGTGCTTTTGGACACAGAGACATCCAAGTTCCCCATCAGCGTAAACAGCGGAAATCTTAAGTGCTCATCAGGAACCGTTACATTAGAATATAAATACACTACAGAAAGCACCACCGTTACCAATGAAGCCGGAGAGACTGTAACTGTACCCGGCGAAGAGAAGACTGAGACGGTTACCAGATCTGTTGTCTTTGCGGAAGAGTAAGGACAATACGGAGGGGTTTAAGCTTTTATGCAAGGAAAGATAATCAAAGGAATTGCCGGTTTTTACTATGTTTATACAAGTGAAGCCGGTATTCTTGAATGTAAAGCAAAAGGAATTTTCAGAAAGCAGGGTGTCAAACCTTTGGTAGGGGATGATGTTCTTGTGGAAGCTTTGCCTGATGAAGAGGGAATAGGAAATATCATTTCCATTCTCCCCAGAAAGAGCGAGCTCATAAGACCAAACGTTGCCAATGTTGATCAGGCTGTGGTTATATTTGCCACAACTCATCCTGAGCCCAGCTTCAACCTTCTTGACAGGTTCCTTATTATGATGAAGCAGCAGAATCTTCCTGTTGCTGTAGTGTTTAATAAGTCTGACCTGGTTGATAATGAAACGAGAGAAGAGATTTTTGAAATATACTCCAAAGCAGAAGTTCCTGTTTTGTTTGTCAGTGCCAAATACGGTATAGGAATGGATTTGCTAGAGGCACTTCTTAAAGGAAAAACCACCACGGTGGCAGGCCCCAGCGGAGTCGGAAAATCCACAATCATTAACCATCTTTTGGGTGGTGAAGTAATGGAGACCGGAGCCATAAGCACAAAGGTGGACAGAGGTAAACACACCACAAGACATTCAGAAATTTTTGCCCTGGATGATAAGACCTTCCTTTTTGATACTCCGGGCTTCAGTTCTTTGGAAGTTTTTGATTTAAAGAAAGAACAGCTTAAGGATTATTATCCTGAGTTTGCGGAGAGTGAAGATAAGTGCAGATTCAGAGGCTGCGTTCATATTAATGAACCGGACTGTGATGTTAAGGACAGACTTGAGAAGGGCGAGATAAGTCGTGTAAGATACGACAACTATTCCCTGATCTACTCTGAACTGGCGAATAAGAAAGAAAAATACTAAAAAAGTATTTTCTTATATAGGAGGATTTTATGAAAAAACTATTATCAATCTTGCTTGCAGCCACACTCGTTATGGCTACAGGTTGCGGAAAGGGACAGGTTGAAGAAGTAGCAGCCCCCACTCCCGAACCCACTGAAGCTCCCGTTGAGGAAGTGGTTGAAGATACCACACTTGGTATTGACAAGGACATTGTAGTTTTATATGTAAACGATGTTCACTGCGGAATCGAAGATAACCTTGGTTATCAGGATCTTGTAACAGTTAAGAATGCATATGAAGCAATGGGACACACAGTTCTTCTTGTTGATAACGGTGATGCTATCCAGGGCGATATCGTCGGAACTCTTTCAAAGGGTGAAGCCATCATCAACATCATGAACGAGGCCGGTTTTGATTTGGCTGTTCCCGGAAACCACGAGTTTGACTATGGAATGGAAAGATTCCTTGAGCTTTCAAACAAGGCTGACTTTGATTATGTATCCTGCAACTTCGTTGACAAGAATGGCGAAGCAGTATTTGATCCTTATGTAATAAAAGAAGTTGATGGAGTTAAGATTGCATTTGTCGGTGTATGTACACCTAAGACATTAACCACATCAACACCTGCTTATTTTATGGATGACAATGGCGAGTTCATTTATTCCTTTGAGCAGGATGAGACAGGCGAGAAGCTTTACGCTTGTGTTCAGGAAGCAGTTGATAACGCTCTGGCTGAGGGTGCTCAGTTTGTAATTGCACTGGCACACCTTGGAACAGAAGCAGATTGTTCACCCTGGATGTCTACAGAGCTTATTGAGAACACAACAGGTATTAATGCCGTTCTTGACGGACACTCACACTCCGTATGGGAAGAGGAGCACGTTAAGGATAAAGACGGAAACGAAGTTATTCTTACTTCTACAGGAACCAAGCTCGCCAACATCGGTGTTCTTACTATCAGCAACGACATGACTCTTCATTCAACTCTTGTTAATGATGCTGTTTCTGAGGAAGCAACCATGCAGGATGTTATCGATGCAGTTAACGAAGAAAACGAAGAGATTATTGATACAGTTGTAGCTCACACAGACGTTGATCTTGTAATTGCAGATCCTAAGACCGAGGAGAGAATTGTACGTCTTTCCGAGACCAACCTTGGCGACCTTTGTGCTGATGCTTATCGCGCAATGAGCGGTGCTGACATTGCTTTCGTTAACGGTGGTGGTGTAAGAAGCACAATCAAGGCAGGCGATATCACTTACGGTGATATTATCAAGGTTCATCCCTTCGGAAACAACATGTGCATGGTTGAGGCAACAGGTGAGGAAATTTATGAAGCACTTGAGATGTCAGCAAATGCACTTCCTTCAGAGTACGGCGGATTCTTACAGGTATCAGGACTTTCATTCACTATTGATGTAAATGTTGAATCACCTGTAGTACTTGATGAGAACAAGATGTTTGTAAAGGTTGACGGAGATGCAAGAGTTAAGGATATCATGGTTGGAGAAGAGCCTCTTGACCTTGAGAAGACTTACACAGTTGCATGTCATGATTATCTCTTACTCAACATGGGTGACGGATATACAATGTTCGCTGACAACAATGTTCTACTTGACAGCGTTATGATTGATAACCAGGTTCTTATTAACTATATTGTTGATAAGCTTGAGGGAACAGTCGGTGAAGAGTATGCAGATCCTTACGGAGCAGGCAGAATTACAATCATTGGCTAATTAAATCACAAAAATAAAGGTGCAATCCGGGACAGACCCGAATTGCACCTTTTTTATTTCCTTGTTAAATCTGTAAGTTTCTTACCATAGAAGAAATCGTGAACCATATGGTCATATTCTTCCCAAAGAGGAAGAGTTCTGCAGGTGGAGGCATGGGGACAGTCATTTGTGTCCTTAGCAAGACACGAAACTGTTGCAAGAGATCCTTCCATCAGCTCAATGATTTCACCCACGGTATAATCTTCGGGAGCACGACACAGTTTGTATCCGCCACCCTTACCACTGGCTCCGGTAATAAGCTTACCGTTGACCATTTCTTTCACTATAATTTCAAGATATTTTTTAGATATTTCCTGCCTTGCTGCGATGTCCTTAAGAGGGATATATTCGCCGTTTTCATTTTCGGCAAGATCAATCATCACTCTCAAGGCGTATCTTCCTTTAGTAGTAATCATATTCAGTTATTCCCTTTCAAGTTTTAACCTATTATACCGCAGGGTAAGTGGGTAATCAAGAAAAATATTACCTATTGACATGATAGGCGAATGATGCTAACATTCATAAAAAATATTTTTAGAGGTACTTAGCAATGGCGGAGAAAAATTTGGATTTTGACCAATATATAAATAGATATGGCACAAGGAGTATCAAGTTCGATTTTGCCAAGGAGTATGGCAAACCCGAGGATTTGATTCCCATGTGGGTTGCAGATATGGACTTTAAGACATCCTCCTACGTGGTAGACGCTCTGAAAGAAACAATGGATTTCGGTGTTTACGGATACAGCGACGGTGGCAAAGCATACTTCGAAGCTGTGAAGGGCTGGATGAAGAAGAGACATAATTGGGATGTTGAAGAGTCATGGCTCATTAAAACTCCCGGCATCGTGTTTGCCATTGCCCTTGCCATCAGAGCATTCACAAATGAAGGAGATGGTGTTCTTATTCAGACTCCTGTTTATTATCCTTTCTCGGCCACAATTAAACAGAACAACAGAAAGGTGGTCAGAAACAGTCTGGTTCTTAATGGGAATCATTATGAAATAGACTTTGATGATTTTGAGAAGAAGATTGTTGATAATAAGATCAAGCTTTTTGTCCTTTGCAGTCCTCATAACCCTGTGGGCAGAGTATGGACTGAAGATGAGCTTAGGAAAATCGGCGAGATCTGCTTGAAGTACAACGTGATTGTTGTCAGCGATGAAATACACTTTGACTTCGTGTTTGAAGGAAAACACAAGGTGTTCGCAACAGTAGATGAGAGGTTTTTACCAATATCAATTATTTGTACTTCCCCCAGCAAGACCTTTAATCTGGCAGGACTTCAGGTATCAAACATTTTCATTGCAAATCCTGAGTTAAGAGATAAGTTTACAAAGCTGCTTTACTCAACAGGATATTGTGAATTAAGCTTGCCTGCTTTGGTTGCATGCGAAACCGCTTATGAAAAAGGAGAGGAATGGCTTGAAGGAGCACTTTCCTACATTAAGAGTAATACAGAGTTCTTAAAGGAATACCTGAAAGAGAATATCCCGGCCATTAAGCCTGTCAAGCAGGAGGGCTTATATCTCATTTGGCTGGATTTCAGTGGATTGGGCTTCAGCGATGCCGAGATTAACAAAAAGATACTGGAAGAAGCGAAGATATGGTTTGACGAAGGAACCATGTTCGGTACCGAAGGAAGCGGCTTCCAGAGAATAAATGTGGCATGCCAAAGGAGCACTCTTGAGAAGGCTTTGAAAAATTTGAAAAAAACTTTTGGATAACCTATTGACACAGTAGGTGAATGGTGATAGTATGGTCACAACAGGTGCGGGGAGCACCGGATTTTGAGAAAAGGAGACATCTGAAATGTTTAACATTAAGGCAAACAAATCTGAATACTGTATGTGTTGTCGAATGTTTAACTCCCGGGCAGTAATATGGCTGGGGCGATGTCATGCCGACGACTACGCCTTTGATCGATGTTGATGCAAACATAGATTATGAAAGCCAATGCCCGGGAGCAAATAAGCCTCCGGGCTATTTTTATACCTTGCATCCAAACATCATTACAATATTTTAATCAGTTTACTACCAAAACAAATTTTAAAATTAAAGGAGATTACAAAAATGAGCAATTATAAATTCGAGACATTACAGTTACACGTAGGACAGGAACAGGCTGACCCCGCAACAGATTCAAGAGCGGTTCCCATTTACCAGACAACATCTTATGTATTCCATAACGCTAAGCACGCAGCCGACAGATTCGGGCTTGCAGATGCAGGTAACATTTACGGAAGACTTACCAACACAACTCAGGACGTTCTTGAGAAGAGACTTGCAGCACTTGAAGGCGGAAGCGCAGCACTTGCAGTTGCATCCGGAGCAGCAGCTATTTCTTATACAATTGAAGCACTGGCAGCAAACGGTGGCCACATCGTAGCCCAGAAAACAATCTACGGTGGAAGCTACAACCTTCTTTCACACACACTTCCCCAGTACGGCGTTACAACAACTTTCGTAAATGCCCATGACCTTAAAGAAGTGGAAGGCGCTATTAAAGAAGATACCAGAGCCATCTACCTTGAGACTCTCGGAAACCCCAACAGTGATATTCCCAATATTGACGAAATAGCAAAGATCGCACATGCACACGGAATTCCCCTTGTAGTGGATAACACATTCGGAACACCTTATCTCTTCAGACCCATTGAGCATGGTGCAGACATAGTTGTACATTCAGCAACGAAATTTATCGGAGGTCACGGAACTACCCTCGGAGGTGTTATAATAGAGAGCGGTAAGTTCGATTGGAAAAAGAGCGGTAAGTTCGGAAACATCGCAGATCCCAATCCCAGCTATCATGGAGTATCCTTCTATGATGCGGTTGGCCCTGCAGCATTTGTTACATACATCAGAGCTATCCTCTTAAGAGATACCGGAGCAACACTTGCACCCTTCAGCGCATTCCTTCTTTTACAGGGAATCGAGACATTGTCATTAAGACTTGAGAGACATGCAGAGAACACCAAGAAGGTCGTTGAATTCTTAAGCAAGCATCCTCAGGTAGAGAAGGTCAACCATCCTTCACTTCCCGATCATCCGGATCACGAACTTTACAAGAAGTATTTCCCCAATGGCGGAGGATCAATTTTCACCTTTGACATTAAGGGAGGCCAGGACGAAGCATGGAGATTCATCGACGGACTTGAGATTTTCTCACTCCTTGCAAACGTGGCTGATGTTAAGAGCCTTGTAATCCATCCCGCAACAACAACTCATTCACAGCTTTCAAAGGAAGAGCTTCTTGACCAGGGAATCAAGGATAACACAATCCGCCTTTCAATCGGCACAGAGCATATCGATGATATTATTGCCGATTTGGAAAAAGGCTTTGCAGCAGCTAAATAACAGATAAAACAACCGAAAAATATACGTATAGGAAGAAAGGACAGATTTTACTATGGCTAACATTTACAAAGGAACGCTCGGATTAATAGGAAACACACCTCTTGTTGAGGTTACAAACATCGAGAAAGAACTTGGCCTTGAGGCTACAATTCTTGTTAAACTTGAGTATTTTAACCCCGCAGGAAGCGTTAAAGATCGTATTGCAAAGGCTATGATTGAGGACGCCGAGGCAAAGGGATTACTTAAGGAGGGCTCAGTTATCATTGAGCCCACATCAGGAAATACCGGAATCGGCCTTGCGTCAATCGCAGCTGCCAAGGGTTACAGAATCATCCTTACAATGCCCGAGACCATGAGCGTTGAGAGAAGAAACATTCTCAAAGCATACGGCGCAGAACTCGTTCTTACAGAAGGCGCAAAGGGTATGAAGGGTGCCATTGCAAAGGCAGAAGAGCTTGCAAAGGAAATCCCCGGCGGATTCATTCCCGGACAGTTTGTAAACCCTGCAAACCCTGCTGTACATAAAGCAACAACCGGTCCCGAAATCTGGAGAGATACAGACGGAAAAGTTGATATCTTCATTGCAGGTGTAGGTACAGGCGGAACAGTAACCGGTACAGGTGAATACCTGAAAGAACAGAACCCCAACATTAAAGTCGTTGCCTTGGAACCCAAAGATTCACCCGTTCTTTCAGAGGGAAAACCCGGCCCACATAAGATTCAGGGTATCGGAGCAGGCTTTGTTCCCGATGTACTTAACACAAAGGTTTATGATGAAGTATTTACTGCTCCCAATGAAGATGCTTTTGCGACAGCAAAGCTTCTTGCCAAGAAGGAAGGTATCTCTGTAGGTATCTCATCAGGTGCGGCACTCTTTGGAGCTATTGAGCTTGCAAAGAGACCTGAGAATAAGGGCAAAACCATAGTTGCCTTACTTCCTGACAGTGGAGACAGATATTACTCTACGGCACTTTTCACAGAGTAGAGAATTAGGTTATAATCTAAAAGTTGTATTTATAAATGAGGAGAAAATTTATGAAAAAGAGTATCATTAAGAAAACACTTACAGCCGTATTGGCGTTATCCTTCGTATTCGCATCTCTTGCAGGATGCGGCGAAGCCAAGGAGACAAATGCTCCTGCGGCTAATGAAGAAACAGGCGTGGCAACTGAAGAACCTGCAGCAGCTGAGGAAACAGCAGCAGAAGTTAAAACTTACAGAATTGCAACCGAGGGAGCATATGCACCTTTCAACTACATTGGCGAGGATGGTCAGCCTGATGGCTTTGATATCGCAGTTGCCAAGGCAGTAGACGAGTTACTCCCCGATGTTGAATTCACATATGAAGCAGTTGAATGGTCATCCATCTTTGTTGGTCTTGAGGCTGAAAGATATGACTTAATCGTAAGCCAGATTATGAGAAACCCCGACAGAGAAGCTAAGTACCTATTCTCTGAGGTTCCTTACTCATATGACCTTGGATCAATCGCATTCAAGAAGGGCAGAGACGACATTAAGACAATGGAAGACCTTAAGGGCAAGTCTGTTGTAGTAGGTGTAGGAAGCTCATATGCTAACGACATTGAAACCTGGAATGCCGACAACGGTAACGAAGTAATCATCAACTACGGTGATGGTGATGTAACAAAGGCTCTCCTTGAGGTTCAGGAAGGCAGATCTGATGCTACTCTTATGAGCCCTGTAACAGGAAGCAAGATCATCACAGAGCAGGGACTTGATATTGACTTCGTATTAAGAGGCGACCAGGAAGCAATTCCTACATACTGGCTCTTTGCTAAGAGTGACAAGAATGAGGAACTCATTCCCAAGGTTGACGAAGCATTAAAGCAGCTTATTGAAAGCGGCAAGCTTGGCGAAATCAGTGAAGAGTACCTTGGCGGTGACTACACAACTCTTGAGGCTGTGAAGGAAAGAATACCTAAATAATAAGGGATAAAACATGGGAAAAGTATTTGATATCGAATACATGATCTCAACGGTGCCGGAGATACTTAAGTATCTCCCGGTCACCTTAAAGATTGCATTGTATTCGGGAATTATATCGCTGATTCTTGGATTTGCGGTGGCACTTGTAAGAACATTTAAGGTGAAAGTGTTATCGCAAATTTGTGCTGTCTACGTATCTTTTATCAGAGGAACACCGGCAATGGTTCAGCTCCTTGTGGCATATTACGGAATTCCGATTATGTTAAAGGGATTGAATGAGAGCCTTGGAACCAACCTTAACGTGTCGGGAATTCCCGCCAGTGTTTTCGCGGTTGTGGCACTTTCTCTTAACACCGGCGCATTCATGTCGGAGACCATAAGAAGTGCAATCCTCTCTGTTGATGCGGGACAGTTGGAAGCATGCTACAGCGTTAATATGAACACCTTTACGGCGCTTAGAAGAGTTATTCTGCCTCAGGCATTTACGGTAGCTCTTCCCCCTCTTGGAAACTCCTTGATTTCACTTCTTAAGGAGACCAGCCTTATCTTCAATATTTCAGTTATTGAGATGATGGCAGCCGCAAAGATTGTGGGAACCAGATCCTTCAGATTCTTTGAGGTTTATATTGTTGTAGCATTGATTTACTGGGTATGTTGTCTTGCCCTTGAAAGACTCCTGATCCTTCTTGAGAAGCGCGTCAGAAAGTATGAAAGAAGTGTAGTGAAATGATCAAAGTCACCAATCTTAAAAAATCATATGGAGACCACCAGGTTCTTGACGGAGTCAATTTTGAGGTTAAGAAGGGAGAGATTGTAACTCTCATTGGTCCTTCCGGAGCAGGAAAGACAACTCTTCTTAGAACACTCAACTGGCTCGATGCACCCCAGAGCGGACTGATTGAGATTGACGGGGTAAAAGTCGATGCTTCTCATGTGACGAAACATGATATACATGCCTTAAGAAGCAAGACAGCCATGGTGTTCCAGCATTACAACCTTTTTGCCAACAAGACGGCTCTTGAAAATGTGACAGAAAGTCTTGTATATGTACAGAAGTTTGATAAGGCTAAGGCAAAAAAGAAGGGCCTTGAACTTTTGGACCGCGTTGGTCTTGCAGATAAAGCGGAATCTTACCCTGCATTTCTCTCGGGAGGACAGCAGCAAAGAGTTGGCATAGCCCGTGCACTTGCAGTTGATCCCCAGGTAATCCTGTTCGACGAGCCCACCAGTGCCCTTGATCCTGAATGGGTAGGAGAGGTTCTTGGTGTTATGAATGAGATTGCCAAGGATGGAATGACCATGATAGTGGTTTCTCATGAAATGAGATTCGTAAGAAGTATCGCAACCAAGGTTGCATTCCTTGATGGGGGCAACATTATTGAGCAGGGAACTCCGGATGAAGTGTTCTTAAATCCCAAGAATGAGAGAACCAAACAATTTCTTAAGGTTGCAAATCTCTGGACTTCCGCAGATGATTATGTGATATAATCTGTTTATCAAATAATTATATAGGAGGGTTACACAATGGATATTAAAGACATTATCACAAAGGTTATGGGCAACAAGGACTTGGTAGCTTCCCTTTCAAAGGCTGATTTGGGCCAGGCTAAAGAGCTTCTTAACAAGGCAGGAATCAAGGTTGATGATTCCGATGTCAAGAAGATTAAGGAAGCCCTTGCAGATGGAAAGATTGATTTGAAAGAAGCAAAGGACATAGCCGGCGGATTATTCAAGTAGAATAAGTTTCAAACTAAGCCAAGAGTTTATATGCTCTTGGCTTTTTATATCTCATAAAATGCTTTATTTTTCAGACAATACTGTGATATAATTACTATATGTAAGCGCAATTTGGCTTAAATGAATTAATGAACACTATTTCCCGGAAGGAGAAATCTATGAACGAGCAAAATGTCGCTATTCAATCTGAAAATGAAGAACTGATTATTGCCAACAAAAGGGTTACCCTTACAGTTACGATCCTTTGTACAATTATTTCTCTGGCGTATGTTCTTGAGGTACTTAAGGGCGCAAGAACCTGGGGTTATGTATTAATTGTTATTGCCTTGGCCTATATTCCCGTTATAGCCGCTCAGGTAATGCTTAGACAGAATCCTGCATCCGAGAGAATTAAACAGGTGGTGGGAATCGGATACGCATTAATGTACGCTTTTGTTCTTATCACATCCGAGAATCCTCTTGTATTCACATACTGTTTACCCATGCTGATTGTTATTACTCTTTATAACAACAGAGGATACATTATCAGAATCGGTATCGGCGTTATAACGGTTAATCTTATTGCCATCGTATATCAGATGAGTACCGGCGTACTGACTGATACAGCCGTAGCTGAGATTCAGGGTATTCTTACAGTAGTTACTGTTATCTACCTGATTCTTGTAAGTAATACGAATGCTTACCTTCAGACAGTAAGAACTGAGAGAATGGCCAGAGAGCATGCCAAGACAGAGACTCTCCTTGAGGACGTTCTTATGATTTCGGGAAGAGTAACAGAAACCTCAGGTTCTCTTTCAGAAGAGATGACCACTCTTAAGGAATCAATCGATCAGACTCTTGATTCCATGGAGCAGGTAACTCAGGGAACCAACGAATCCGCCAATGCAGCCCAGGACCAGCTGGCACAGACAAATGAGATTTCCAATCATATTAATGATGTTGAGGCATCAGCCAAGACGATTACCGACAACGTAGAGGTTACAGCTGAGGCTGTGGCTACAGGTCAGGAGAACATAAAGAGAATGAACAAACTTACCCAGACAGTCGATACTGCAGGTAAGGATGTTGCAAACGCACTGGATTCATTCAGACAGACCGCAGCGGAGATGAACTCCATCACCGACATTATTACAAGCGTAGCATCACAGACCAGTCTTTTGGCACTTAATGCATCAATTGAGGCAGCCAGAGCAGGAGATGCCGGCAAGGGCTTTGCTGTAGTTGCTACTGAGATATCCAATCTTGCGGGACAGACCACATCGGCTACCGAGAACATCACAGGCCTTATCAATCAGGTTACTTCACAGGTAGGTGCCATGGTTGAAACCATCGAGAATCTTCTTAAGGCAGGTGAAGAAGAAAGCAAATGTGCAGCAGAAACAGCAGAAAGCTTTGAGAAGATATCAGGAAGCGTTGAAGCTATTGAGAAATATACCAAGGAACTGGACGGCATCGTTGATCGTCTTTCCAAGGCTAACGAGGAAATCGTTAACAGTATTTCAACAGCATCCGCAGTAACCGAGGAGGTTACGGCTCATGCCACAGAAACTCTTGATACCAGCAAGAAAAATCAGCAGATTGTAACCCACATCAATTCACTGGTTGAAAACCTCAGTGAAGATGCGGAGAAACTGAAAGCAAACTTATAATCATATATATTTAAGACGGGGCGTCGACATTTGTTGTCGGCGCCCTGTCTTATTGCTATAATTGAAGGCATGAAAATATTATTCCTTGAAGATGATCCCGCTATAGCCACGGGACTCGAATACTCGCTTAAGAATGAAGGCTATGAAGTCAAATGGGTTTCAAAAGTTTCGGATGCCATGGCAGCCGTGAGTTCTGAGACCTTCGATCTTTGCATACTTGATATTAACCTTCCGGACGGAAACGGATATGAGGTATGTAAAGAAATAAAGAAGAACCTGGAGATTCCTGTCATTTTTCTGACTGCTTATGATGACGAGGTTAATGTTGTTATGGGCCTCGATTATGGCGCAGATGATTATATATCAAAGCCTTTCAGGGTAAGAGAGCTTATGGCCAGAATCAAAACCGTTATGCGCCGTTACAGCAGCGCAGGTGGAGAGGGCGTGATAAAGATTGGAAACATCACAATAAACACAAAACAGGCAAAGGTTCTTAAGGACGGAGTTGATGTAGAGTTAACAGCAGTTGAGTATAAGCTTTTGCTGATTCTTTTAAATAACAGGGGTGTTGTCCTCTCAAGGAACAAACTCCTTGAAAACATGTGGGACATTGAAGGTGACTTTGTAAACGACAATACACTTACGGTTTACATTAAGAGATTAAGGGATAAGATTGAAGAAGACTCAGCCAACCCTGCCATAGTTAAGACAGTCAGGGGAATGGGATATATTATTGATAACGAGGAATAGCTATGTTTGGGAAACGCCGAAAAGAGCTGGAAGAGTTAAATGATTATCTCACAAGAATCCTCAGCGGAGAAACCACACTTCCTCCTCTTGAGAATGAGGAGGGTGAGCTGTCTATCTTAAGAAGCAATATCTATAAAGCGGTAGGCAGACTTATCAATGTGAAGGATTATGAGAAGGAAAGCAAGATAAACCTTGCCAATGCCCTGGCTGATATTACACATCAGCTCAAAACTCCCCTCACATCGATAACGGTTATGAACGACCTTCTAAAGGATGAAACCGATGAAAAAAAGAGACAGGAGTTTATCGCAATTCAAAGCGCCCAGATAGAGAAGATGAACTGGCTTGTTCAGAATCTTCTTAAGATATCAAAGATTGATGCAGGGTCTGTAACTTTGAAGCAGGAGAGGATTTCTCTTAAGGAGCTTGTAAGCTTATCCCTTGTGCCTTTGCTGGTTCTTCTGGAGCTTAAGAAGATTAATGTAATTAATGAAGAGGGCAGCGTCTCGGATGCAGTGATTAACTGTGATAAAAAGTGGACTGCGGAAGCTCTTACTAACATAATGAAAAACTGTGCAGAACATATGGATGAAGGCGGAAGGCTTTCTGTTTCATATGAGGATAACAACATTTACTGTGCTGTAAAAATAGAAGATAACGGCTCCGGAATAGCGAAGGAAGATTTGCCTCACATATTTGAAAGGTTCTACAGAGGCAAGAATTCATCCGCCGACAGCGTGGGAATCGGACTTTCCCTGTCCAATACAATTATCGAGAAACAAAAGGGCGAGATACTGGTGGAAAGCGAAGTAGGAGAGGGCTCTGTTTTTACCATAAAGTTCTATAAAACGGTGATTTAGTATTATTACAAAATTGTAATTTTTCTGTCACCGACGTGTAATGAGGAAAGATTATCCTTTTGGTATAAACTACTGAAAGGAAAGAAATAAAATGAATATTTTAGAGATCAGAAATTTATGTAAAACATATGGACAAGGCGAGACAGAGGTCAAAGCTCTGGACAATATCTCCCTTGATGTAAAGCAGGGCGAGTTTGTTGCAATAATCGGTCCTTCGGGTTCCGGTAAATCAACTCTCATGCATATTCTTGGAGGCGTTGATATCCCCACTTCCGGAGAGGTGAAAATCGCGGGAACAGATATTACAAAGCTTAACGAAACCGCTCTTGCAATCTTCAGAAGAAGACAGATCGGTCTTATCTATCAGTTCTATAATTTGATTCCCATTCTTAATGTTGAGGAGAATATTACGCTTCCGATTCTCCTTGATAAGAAGAAACCCAACAAGAAGCTGCTTGATGATTTGATTGTAAGACTTGGTTTGGAAAAAAGGATTAAGCATCTCCCCAATCAGCTTTCAGGTGGACAGCAGCAGAGAGTTTCAATCGGAAGAGCACTTATTAACAATCCGGCGCTCCTTCTTGCCGATGAGCCTACAGGTAATCTCGACACCGAGAACACCAAGGAGATTATGGAACTCCTTAGAAAATTTAACAGAGAAAACAAGCAGACCGTCATCATCATTACACATGATGAGAGACTTGCCAGAAGCGCAGACAGAGTTATTTCCATCGAAGATGGCAAAATTGTGAGAGATGAGGTGAGAGCATAATGAACATTATTCAGAAGCTAACACTAAGGCATCTCATGGAGAACAAAAAGAGAAGCTTTATCACAATCTTGGGAATTGCTTTCTCAACTGCTCTTATTTCAGCTATTTTAATCGGATGTTTTTCATTCTTAAAGTTTATGGGTGATATGTCAGTGGAATCACTTGGAAACTATGAAGGAGTTTTCGAGGGCCCCACAAATGAACAGATTATACAGTTACAGAATGATGAGAGAATCGACAAGGTAGGAATCAATGTAAAGAACATACGCAATTCCGGATTCAAAATCGATCTGGACAGACCCGACAGATTTAGAGTCGGAAGCATCTGCTATGGAAACACGGATTATTTTTCACAGATGTTTGGCGATAAATATGAGGGAAAACTTCCCGAGAATTCCGATGAAATTGCCCTTGATTCAGATTTCTTAAAAGACAGAGGCCTTGATGTTAAAGTAGGTGATACCTTTACCTTTGAAGAGGGCGGACGTTTTATGGCCTCAAATGCCAACAGTAAGGACGACGGATATTTCTATGGGAAATATCTTCCCGATGAAGAGTTTCATTCCCAGGGCGAAAAAACATGTAAAGTTACTGCCATTATCACAGACAATCGATCAAAATCGAATTTTGACATGTTCAGAGGATTCGATGAACCCGGTGCAAAAGAAGATACTTTCGCATACATAAGTCTTAAGAAGGTCGACAGTACTTCAGCGGGTCAGCTTAACGATATAAAGGCTGTGTATGGCCTTGAGAAGCTTGATTATAACGAGGAATACCTTTTATCCCTTCTTTGCTTTAAGGATATGGGCGAGAGCATATTCAAGTTCTTTGGAGTATTCTTTATCGGACTTGGAGTAGTGGTTCTTGTTTCAATCGTGCTTATCTACAACTCAATTGCAATGTCACTTGCTGAGAAGGTCAAATACCTTGGAATGCTTGCAAGTGTGGGTGCAACCAAGGCACAAAAGAGAGGCTCAATTTACTTTGAAGGTCTAATTCTTGCCATTATCGGAATTCCTTTGGGAATCCTCTTGGGAATAATAGGAAGCCATGTCACGCTAAACTTCGTGGGTCCCAGATTGCTTGCAGCTGATGTAATCAAAGTTATGGACGGCGTAAGAGGAACAATTCCCCTTTACACTCCTGCATATGTTATCGCATCAATCGTATTAATTGCTGTTATTACTGTACTTTTTTCGTCAATGGTTCCGGCATATAAAGCCTCAAAGATTATGCCGGTGGATGCATTAAGACAGAGCAATGAGATAAAGGTAAAGGCAAAGAAACTTAGAATCAATCCCTTGATTCGAATGATTTTCGGCTACGAGGGTGAGCTTGCATATAAGAATATAAAGAGAAACGGAAGAAAAGGAACTGTTATTACTTTTACAATCGGTGCGGCAATCGTTATGTTCCTTACAACCACATTTATCATTGAAACAGCCGATAGGGCCAATCCTTTAGGCTACGAGATTCCCTTTGATGTTGCGGTGACCTGCGGATATGATGATATAGACAGATTTAAGGATGCACTTTCTGATATCCCCGAGGTTAAAGAAGCTCACGCGACTGACTGCGTTGAATTCCATTATCAGAATGTGAAAAATAAAAAGAATTTCGTCCCGGCAAATAAGGACATCATTAATACGGACTATCTTACAGATGATTACAAGTGGCTGTTTGATAAGCACGGAATAATAGATGCAATTTGTATAGAGGATGAAGATTTTACCAGAATTGCCTCTGATAACGGCTACGATGTTGAGGCGCTTTTGGCTGGCGATTTAAAGGGATTACTTGTTGATACTTATTACTGCAAGCCTTCCAAGAAGCATGTTTTCAATGATTCAATCATCGGAGCAAAGCTATATTATGATGAGGACCCTGATAATCCGCCCATGGTTACAATCGCAGGAATTGTAAAGTATAATCCGGATGAATTTGCCTGCAAGGTGATGGGTAAGGAGAGCATAACAGTATTAATTCCAAGGTCTTCATTATTAAGAGCAAAGAATAAGGTCACTCCGGATTCCGACCTTGTTGCAACAATAATGATCTGTACCGACAGCAACAAAGAGGTCGTTGAAAAGATATCGGATATCCTTGAATACGACGGATACGATCACGCATCCGTAACGGATGTTACAGGTGAAATGAAGTCCTCCGCAGCAGTTTTACTGATGCTTAAGACAATGATGTACGGCTTTACAATCCTTGTGTCACTTATCGTCATTGCGAACCTTGTGAATTCCATTTCAACAGGAGTTCTTCTTCGTAGAAAGGAATTTGCAATGTATCGTTCCGTAGGTATGGAGGAAAAGGGATTTAAGAGCATGATGATTCTTGAAAGCTTCCTCTACGGAATAAGGGGTGTGGTAATCGGGGTGCCGACTTCAGTACTTCTGAGCTACATGGTTTATTTAAGAGCTGAGAATCGTAATCACGCTCCATTTGAAATTAACGTGCCCGTTTACGCAGGTGTAGTAGTTGCTGTTTTTGCCGTAGTAGGAATCAGCATGCTGTTATCCACCGCAAAGGTTAAGCATGACAATATCATCGAAGCTTTAAAGGATGATATTTGCTAAATTTATAGGTGCTTTGAAACTGATTTAATGGTAGTATGGTTAATGGAGGGTAAACAACCATGAAGATAGTTTTAAAGCACCTTACAAAGAGATTTCCCAACAGGAACAAGAAGATAAAAGAGGATGTAATTGCGGTCAACGACTTTGATTTTACAATCCCTGACGGAAAGTTTATAGGACTTCTTGGACCTTCGGGTTGTGGAAAGAGTACGGCGCTTAATTTGATTTGCGGCCTTGAAAAGCCCACTGAAGGACGTATATTTTTCGGCGATACAGACGTTACGGATGTTGCCGTAGAGGAGAGAGGGGTAGGCCTGGTTTTCCAGAACTATGCCCTTTATCCCCATCTTACGGTTTATGAGAATATCAAGTTTCCTCTCGGAAACTTACGCGGAGCAGACAAACTTACCAAGGAAGAGATGGATAAGAGGGTAAGGGAAGCTGCAAAACTTGTTCAGATTGACGAGCTTTTGGAGAGACGTCCCAATGAGATGTCCGGTGGTCAGCAGCAGCGTGTTGCCATTGCAAGAGCTTTGGTCAAAAATCCCAAAGTATTATTACTGGATGAGCCTTTGTCAAACCTTGACGCGAGACTTCGACTTCAGACCAGAGAAGAACTTAAAAGAATTCAGCTTAAGACCGGAATTACGACGGTTTTTGTCACTCATGACCAGGAGGAGGCCATGAGTATTTCCGATGTGATTGTTGTAATGAAGGACGGCATCCTTCAGCAGATGGGTGAGCCTCAGGAAATTTATGATGAGCCTGCAAATCTGTTCGTTGCAAGTTTCCTTGGAACACCTCAGATCAATGTATTTAACGGCCGAATCAAGGACGAAAAGGTATACATCGGTGACAGTGCCGTTATGGATGCCAAGGGCCAGCCTGACAGAGAAGTATCTGTTGCAGTAAGACCCGAAGGCTTTATTCTTGATGAGAACGGAACCCTTGAATGTGAATTTGTAAACCGTGAAGTAATGGGAAGAGACACTAGCTTTATCGTAACTCATCCTGACTTTACGGGAGTTAATATAAGGGCAATCATTGCTTCAGATGAAACCTATGAGGTAAAGGACGGAAAGGTAAGATTTTCGCTTAAACCTCACAAGGTAAGAATCTTTGATAAGAGCACCACGGAGAGGGTGAAACTATGAAAAAGAGCTTAACTCCCTGGCTGTGCCTTTTGCCTGCCATATTATTCCTGGGGGTATTTATGGTTTATCCCCTTATAGACGTACTGGTATATTCCGCGGAAGAGGGCTATAACTTTGCGTCCCAGAGCTTTTGGAGTGTGGGATTATATAACTATTCATATGTGCTTCACGATCCCTTCTTTATCCAGGCTCTTAAGAATACCTTTATCATCGTTATCATTACGGTTCCCCTTTCAACGGGAATCGCACTTCTTATTTCCCTTGGCCTCAGTTCAATTAAGGCTTTAAGGGATTTATTCCAGACTGTTTATTTCCTGCCTTATGTTACAAACACTTTGGCAGTTGGTCTGGTGTTCATGATTTTGTTCAAAAAGACCGCTTACTCAGACGGTCTTGTTTCCCTTTTGATTCAAACCTTCGGCGGACCATCAGTTGACTTTATTGACGGACCTTACTGGGCAAAAATGTTTGTTATGTGCTTCTATACCATATGGATAGTTATGCCCTTTAAGATTCTTATTCTTACAAGCGCATTGGCTTCGGTTGACCCTGTCTACTATAAGGCTGCCCAGGTTGATGCCACACCCAAGTGGAGAGTATTTACAAAGATTACACTTCCCATGATTTCCCCTATGGTTTTTTACCTGGTAATCACCGGATTTATCGGCGCCTTCAAAGCATACAGCGATGAGGTTGCTTTGTTTGGAACAAACCTTAATGCAGCCGGAATGAATACCATTGTAGGCTATGTTTACGACATGCTCTACGGCGACAGCGGCGGATATCCTTCCTACGCATCCGCGGCTGCATTGATTCTTTTTGCCATAGTATTTACCATCACGACGATTAACCTTATGGTTAGCAGAAAGACTGTGTATTATCAATGAAAATCAAACCCGGTAAAATCATTAACTACATACTGCTTGTCATCTGGGGACTTATCGTGCTTTTCCCTTTCTATTGGATGATCCTTACATCCATAAAGGGTTATGGTGCATATAACTCGGAGTATGTTCCGAAGTTCTTTACCGCGAATCCCACATTTGAAAACTATGTGACGGCATTTACGGCGGTGCCTCTTGCAAAGTACTTTTTCAACACCCTGATTTTTACCGTTATTACAACGGGACTTATGATGGTGGTTGTAATCCTTTCAGCTTTTGCTTTTGCAAGACTTTCGTTTAAGGGTAAGGACCTGGTGTTCTCACTTTTCTTATCCCTTATGATGATCCCTAACGAGCTGGTAATCATCACAAACTTTGTAACTATCACAAACCTTGATTTGAGAAACACATTCATGGGTTTGGTTCTTCCTTCCGTTACCTCGGTTTTCTACATTTATTTGCTTAAAGAAAATTTTGAACAGATTCCGGAGAATCTATATAAGGCCGCGAAGGTTGACGGAACCAGTGACTTCAGATATTTAACCAGGGTTATGCTTCCAATCTCGAAACCCACCATTGTAACCATTACAATCTTAAAGGTAATCGAGTGCTGGAACTCATACGTATGGCCGAGACTTATTACCGACGACCCCAATTTCTTCCTGGTTTCAAACGGAATTCAGGAGATAAGAGAGAATGGTTTCGGAAGAGAAAACGTGCCTGCAATGATGGCGGCGGTAGTAGTTATTTCGGTGCCCCTGGTTGTGCTTTTCTTAGTGTTTAGAAGAAAGATTATGGACGGCGTTGCAAGAGGCGGTACAAAGGGATAATGATTATGAAAAAGAGAATATCTATTTTAATATGCCTCATGCTTCTTGTGAGTTCGTTTACGGGGTGTCACGGTTCAAAGGGCAGTAATGCTTTTGACGTTCCGGAGAGCTTTGACGAGTCCAGAAGTTTTGAGATTACCTTCTGGGCCAAGAACGATACCAACAAGACTCAGACCGCAATCTATAACAAGGCCATTGAAGACTTTGAGGCACTGTATCCAAACGTTAAAGTCAACATGAGACTTTATACCGATTACGGCAAAATCTATAACGATGTAATCACAAATATTTCAACCAATACCACACCCAACGTATGTATCACTTATCCCGATCACATCGCTACATATCTTACGGGAAGCAATACGGTGGTGCCTCTGGATGAATTATTTACAAATGAAAAATACGGCCTTGGGGGAAGTGAAGTTAAGTTTGATTCGCCCAAGGTTACAGAGATTGTTCCGGAGTTTCTTAAGGAGTGTAAAATCGGAGATACGCACTATGCACTTCCTTACATGCGTTCAACAGAGGCCTGCTATGTCAACAAAACCTACGTTGAAAAACTTGGATTTACCCTTCCCGAAACTCTTACCTGGGATTTTGTCTGGGAGGTTTCGGAGGCTGCTATGGAAAAGAATGCAGACGGAAACTTCAAGATAAACGGCGGCCAGGTTTTGATACCATTCATCTATAAGTCAACGGACAACATGATGATTCAGTACTTAAAGCAGAAGGACGCAGGATTCTCTGATGATGACGGAAATATTCTTCTCTTTAACGACGAGACGAAGGAACTTTTAAAGACTGTGGCGGCTCACACAAAGAACGGAGCCTTTTCAACATTTAAGATTTCGGGTTATCCCGCAAACTTCTTAAACGCAGGTCAGTGTATTTTTGCAATTGATTCCACTGCAGGTGCCACCTGGATGGGAAGTAAAGCTCCTTTGGTTGACATAGCCAAGGAAAAGATTGTTGACTTTGAAACCGAGGTTATGACAATACCTCAGTGTGATCCCAATAATCCCAAGATGATTTCACAGGGCCCTTCGGTTTGCGTATTTAACAAGGCTGACCCTGAAGAGGTTTTGGCCTCATGGCTTTTCGCCCAGTACCTTCTTACAAACGATGTTCAGATAGCTTACTCGGAGACTGAGGGTTATGTGCCTGTTACTTTAAAGGCCCAGAATGCGCCGGAATACAAGGAGTATCTTGAGGCCGAAGGAAGTGATGATAACCTTCACTACGATGTGAAAATAAAGGCAGCAAAGCTCCTTATGGCCAATACGGAGAATACATTTGTAACATCCGTATTCAACGGTTCAGCATCCGTTCGTGATGCAGGCGGCCAGCTTATTGAGAACGTGACCAAGGCAGTCAGAAGAAAGAAGACAGTGGATGACAAGTTCATTGATTCCACCTATGAAGAGGTTAAATCCCTTTACCACCTTGACGGACAGGGGGGAGGAGCCTCCGGAGGAAAGAAGAACCTGGGACCTCTTCCTTTTGCTTCCAAAGCCCTTATAGGAACAATCATAGCGGCATGGATTGTGATTGGATTCTTTGAACTTAAAGATAAACTTAAAAAAGAGAAATAAAAAAGGCTCCCATTGGGAGCCTTTCAGAGTGAAGACAAAGGGAAATGAGAATCGAACAGCTCATTTCCCTTTTTTATCTTTTCTGCCTTCATTAAAACAGATTTGAACGCATGAAAGTAAAAAAGCCTACCCTTTAGGCAGGCCATAATCCCCATTCTTGCTT
>JAFZSQ010000004.1 GCA_017619295.1 Lachnospiraceae bacterium | reverse complement strand
TGCACGGTGCAGGTGGGGCCTGTCCCCAATTGCACCATTTACAAGAGCCAAGAAACAATATAAAATATAGATATGACGAAGACGCCAATACCGGCGTCTTTTTTTGTTTATCCGATTTCAGAGGGAGGTTACGTAATGGCAGCATTTGACAGAGTGAAGAGTGGAATACCCGAAATGGACGAAGCCCTTGATAATATCAGGCTTGGTGATAATGTGGTCTGGCGAGTAACCGAACTTAGGGAGTTTAAGTATTTCATGGAGCCCTATATCAGGCAGGCCATTGAAGATAAGAGGAATATTATATACTTTCGCTTCGCAAGTCACGAGCCCCTTATTGAGGACTGCCCTGAGGTTAAGACCATAAACGTGACTCTTTCCCACCGATTCGAGAACTTCACCGTGGATATCCATAACCATATAGAAAAAGAAGGCAAGGATGCTTTCTATGTTTTCGATTGCCTGTCAGAGCTGCAGACTGCATGGGCCACGGACCTTATGATGGGTAACTTTTTCAGGGTTACCTGCCCCTTTCTCTTTATATTGGATACAGTGGCTTTTTTCCCGATTATAAGGGGAAAGCACTCGGTTCAGGCCATAAATAAGATTCTTAACACCACCCAGCTTTTCTTTGATGTTTATTCGGACAGCAAGAACGTCTACGTTCGACCTCAAAAGGTCTGGAACAGAAATTCCGATACCATGTTCCTGCCTCATACATATAACCCTGAAACAGGCAGCTTTAAGCCCATTCTTGACGGCGTTATCTCAAGCCGTTTTTATCAGACTTTGGGAAAAGCACAGCGTTCTGCCGATGATCAGTTCGTTGATTCTTGGGACAGGTTTTTTAACAAAGTTAAGGTCCTCAGGGAAAACGGAGTAGACATATCGGAAGATTGCACCCAGATGTGCAATATCATGATGACCAGGGATGATAAGATGCGCCAAATGGTGAAAAAGCACTTCACTCCGGAGGATTACTTTGAGGTCAGAGACCACATGGTGGGCACCGGAATGATTGGCGGCAAGGCCTGCGGAATGCTTCTTGCCAGAGCCATCATAAGAAACAATGAGCCTGACATCAGCGAAGTCCTTGAGCCACACGATTCTTTCTATGTGGGGTCGGATTTCTACTATACATACATCGTTGACAACAACCTTTGGGATACGAGAATTAAGCAAAGGACCGAGGAGGGGTATTTTGCCCTGGCAGATGAATTTGCCGGTAAAATCATGGCCGGAAGTTTCTCCGATTCCATGAGAGAGAGGTTTGTAAGCATTATTGAATACTACGGCCAGGACCCTTATATTGTCCGCTCAAGCAGTATTTTGGAGGATGGATTCGGCAACGCCTTTGCCGGGAAATACGAGTCGGTGTTCTGCGTAAACAGGGGAAGCCTGGAGGAGCGCATCAAGGAATTTGAAAACGCCATAAAGGTTGTTTACGCCAGCTCCATGAGCCTTTCAGCCTTGGATTACAGAAAGAGGAGAGGCCTTGATAAAAGGGATGAGCAGATGGCGCTTTTGATACAGCGTGTGTCCGGCTCCTATTATGGCGCCAATTACATGCCCTGCGCCGCGGGAGTTGGCTATTCCTACAGCCCCTACAGGATCATGAAGGACTCAGACCCCACTGCGGGAATGCTTCGCCTTGTTATGGGACTCGGAACCTCTGCCGTGGACAGAACAGAAGGCTCATACCCCAGGATAGTCAACCTTGATATGCCGGAAAAATCTTCATATTCCTCCTCAGCCGACAAGCATAAATTCTCCCAGGGCAAAGCAGAAGTCATCGACATGACTGAAAAGACCCTAAAGAAGCTTCCTTTGGATAAGTTGGAGCCTGATATGCCTGCATACCTTGGCAGGATTCTTTTGGAGCATGACTGGGATGCAGAATCCCGCTTAAGAGAAATGGGAAGAGACAGGGACGTAAGGTTTATATCCTGCAAAGGCCTTGTTTCAAATAGGACTCTGATGGAGCAAATGAAGAGGATGCTCCACTGCATAGAAGAAGAATATGAGTATCCTGTGGACACGGAGTTTACCATCAACGTTTCAGAAAACGGAGAGTACTCCATAGACCTTTTGCAATGTCGTCCCTTGCAGGTTCAAAAGGGAAAGTCCGGAACCGTAATCCCTCCTGATGTACCCGCTGGCGAAATCCTTCTTGAAAGCAAAGGCGCATCCATGGGTATGTGCCGGGCCACAAAACTTGATATTATCGTCTACGTGGATCCCGTTAAGTACTACAACATGCCTTATAAGGACAAAGATTCAGTGGCCAAACTCATTGGCAAAATAAACTGGGGGTATCGTGATAAGAATAAACATATGATGCTTATTGTGCCTGGGCGTGTTGGTACGTCTTCGCCGGAGCTGGGGGTTCCCACTGCTTTTTCCGACATAAGCGAGTATGAAATAATCTGTGAAACCGAGGAGACTACGGCAGGTTACAATCCTGAGCTTTCCTACGGAAGCCACATTTTCCAGGACCTTGTTGAGGCAGAAATTCTTTACACAGCCGTATTCCACAATGAGAAAACACTTCACTTCTCACTGGAGAAGCTGGCCTCTTCCCCTGACTTAATCGCAGACTTCGCCACAGAGGAAAGCCTTAAGGACATAGTCCACGTCTATGACGTATCAGCCAAGGAATGCCTGGTATATAACGATGTGGCCAACGAACATTTGCTAATCACCATCGAAAGGAAATGAAATGAGAACACTGGAGATGTGCAATCGGGGCCTGTCCCCAATTGCACCAAACTGCATCTTGACATACTACGGCAGACATAGTACGATAGACGAAGTAAAATTATTTTAGGGAGAAACGTACTATGCGTAGGATTATTTATGCTATAAAGAAACCTTTTGTTTTCTTGAAGAATAAAACCGTGCTGCAGAGGGAGTTCTTGAGAGATGGACGACCCGGCGGGATGATAGCTGAAGCCATACTGGCCGCTCAGTTTTTCACCTGGTTAATGAATGATTTGTTCATGGGCAGGCTTCCGGTGGTGGTTGCTTTCATAATTGCCGCTGTGGCTGCCGTGCTGGCTTCTGAACTTCTGGCCTTTGTGCTAAGGCTCATCTTTGGAGGAAGCAAGCGCTGCAGAGCGTATTTCATCGTTGCCTTTTCTGTAGTCATAGCCAATAACATGATCGGTAACCAGGGTGGTGCAGCCCCCGGTGCGTTTCTTATGTCATTTGCCATGGCGCTTTTTGCAAATATCCTTGGCAGATGCATCTGGAGCTTCATCGATAATCGCAGATTCAAGCAGGTTTTCGGTTATGTCATGAGCGCTATAGCCTTAGGCTATCTTATTTTCTACGGCTTCTTTTACCACACAGATTCTTTTGGTAAAAGCCGCGTCGATTTCTACAATAACATCAAAAATTCCACACCCGTTGTAAGTCTTAGTGAGAAAGCAGTGGGTTTTGACGAGTATCTAAAGGATGGTTCCTATGAAGTGGCGACCCTATCCTATGGCCCTGAGGAAGATGCGGATATAGTGACGGAATCCCTTGATTATTCCAACTTTGATTTGTTGGAGAATCCGGACCTGGTGGGTAAAATAACTATTGCCCTCAGCGATTACGATTTTACCAAAACACCTGTTAAGGGCCAGATCTGGTATCCTGAGGGTCAATCAGACTGCCCGACACTTTTCTTCGTTCATGGCAATCATGATTCGGGAACTCCTTCCTACCTTGGTTACGATTACCTTGGAAAGTATCTGGCCTCCAACGGATATGCGGTGGTTTCCGTTGATGAGAATATAATAAATGAACTGGGAGTAGGCAATGATATACGTGCCATCCTTCTTCTTGATAACATGAAGGCCATCCTTTCGGAGAACGAGAAGGCCGGAAGTCCCATCAAGGGCCTTATCGATACAGACCGCGTTGCCATCGGCGGACATTCAAGGGGTGGCGAGATGGCGCCTACAGCGTATCTTTTCAACGGCCTTGACACTTATCCCGAGGACGGCAACGTGAAGATAGATTACCATTTTGACATCAAGTCCATTGTGGCCATTGCGCCGGTTGTTGACCAGTACAGACCTGCAAGCCGTTCCGTTGAGATTTCCGATGTTAACTATCTTTTGATTCACGGTTCCAACGATCAGGACGTTTCATCCATGATGGGTGAGAAGCAGTACAACAACTTGACATTTACAGAGGATTCGGGCGAGCATTTCCTTAAATCCGAGGTTTATATCCTTGGGGCCAACCATGGCCAGTTCAACAGCCTTTGGGGCCGCTACGACATGATGGGGGCCGCCAATGGATACCTGAATACCTACAACTTCCTTGATGAGGCAGATCAGAAACTTATTGCAAAAGCCTACATCCGCTCATTTTTGGACACCACTTTATGCGGCGACAAGCGTTTTGCTTCTTTACTTAAGGAAGTTAACGGATACGAGGATTATCTGCCCGATACGGCATATGTGACGGGTTATGAGGATTCAGATTTCGAAAGCATTTGTTCCTTTGACGGAACTACCAATATAAAGGATTTTGAAAGCGGAGCTTCCATTGATGTAACGGGCTCCGATACATGGACAATTAAGCCTTACTCTAGAGGTAACGGCGGCGAAGGAGAGGATTATGTTTTGTCCGTGAATTGGTCTGAGGGCGGCAGTCCTTCTGTTAAGGTGACCTTCCCTGCCATGGACATTACAAAGGGAGGCCTCAGCTTTGGAATTGCCGACATGCGAGAGGACACTGCTGATAAGGAGAAGGCTTTTGACTACGTGGTAACGCTTACGGATGCCACAGGCCACACCGCAACCGTCCAGAATCCCAAGCTGATTTACCCTTCACTTGCGGTACAGCTTTATAAGCAGGACGTTTTGTTTGGCTCCTATGAGTATAAGCACCAGCTCCAGACCGTGCTTTTAACTCCCGATTCGTTCGTAACCAGCTCCACAAAGCTTGACTACACCGCCATCAAATCCCTCATCATCACCCCCAAGGGCTCCGATGCCGGGGAAATCATCATAAACCAAATTGGCTACTATAAGTAGATGCAGTTGGTGCAGTTGGGGACAGTCCCCAATTGCACATTTTGCGGTATACTATGAACATGAGACTGCTGAACGACTACCTAAGGAAAAAATTTGGGTGCAAAGTATATAAGCTGGCGTTAAATGGTGGATTCACCTGCCCTAACAGAGATGGGACCCTTGATACGAGGGGTTGCATCTTTTGTTCTGCTGGGGGAAGCGGAGAGTTTGCGGAAAGCCCGAATTTGAGCGTCACCGAGCAGATTGAAGAGGGCAAGAAACGCGTCGAAAAGAAGATTAAAGACGGCAAGTATATTGCCTACTTCCAGGCCTATACCAACACCTACGGGCCTGTGGAGAAACTAAGGAAGCTTTTCACCGAGGCCATTAACCATCCGGATATTGTGGCTTTGTCCATCGGAACCAGGCCTGATTGCCTGCCTGAAGACGTTCTTAATCTTCTCGGAGAACTGAACCAAATAAAGCCCGTTTGGGTTGAACTGGGCTTACAGACCATTCATAAGAAATCCGCCGACTACATACGTAGAGGCTACGAGCTTCCGGTGTATGACAGAGCGGTAAAAGAACTTCGAAAGAGAAACATCGAAGTCATCACCCACGTCATCATCGGCCTTCCGGGCGAAACCCCAAAGGACATGGAAGACACCGTAAGGTACGTTTGCAGCTCAGGGGCCACGGGAATCAAGCTTCAGCTCCTTCACATTCTTAGGAACACAGATCTTGCCACAGAATATGAATCAGGCAAAATCGCGGTCCTCTCAGAAGACGAATACATTGAACTTCTTAAGCGCCTTACAGACATTATTCCTGATAATGTAGTCATTCACCGCCTTACAGGGGATGGTGACAAAAAGATTCTTATTGCGCCCATGTGGAGCGCCAATAAAAGGCATGTAATAAATCGAATAAACAAAGAGATTAAGTAAATGAGGGAATTTTTTCGACTCCTTGCGGCTTCCGACGTCCACGGGAACCGCGAGCGAATGGACAGAATAATTAAATATCTGAACGAAGAGGATGTAGATGCGGGGGTTTTTCTGGGGGACATGACTGAATACAAGTCCTTCTATGAGGCCGACAGAGATTTCTACCCTGAAAGCCTCAAAGCTGCTACAAAACCCTTCCTCACAACCATCGGAAATCACGACACTGGGAACAATGATGAGATAGCGTCGTCTTTTGCCAGCACGAAAGAATTATATGAGGCGTGGATGGCACCAAGCATCAAATACGCAGGCCCCGGAACCACCCATAATGGCGAGGATTGCTATTACTACACGGATTTCCCCAAGCAGGGCGTCAGGATTATCGTTTTAAATCAGTACGACCATAACGACAGAAAGTCCGATGCCACCAACTATCTTCACAGAAGAAACCACGAGATGTATTCCCAGAGGCAGATTGATTTCTATATAAATGCCATGACTACAGCTCCGGCAAACTTTGGCGTCATCACCTGCCTTCATAACTCGCCGGGAACCATGATTCCTTTTAACATGGGTTACAGCTCCGAGCACACCTATGGCTTCATGGTGCCGAGCTACATATCGGAAAGCATCATTCCCTTTATCACCAATGGCTTCATTAATGGAACCAAAGCAGGCAAAAACTTCGAAATCCCAACCCTCGGAAGCCAGGGACAACTTACCGCAAACTTTGACTTCACCGAAAGAGGAGCGGGGGAGTTCATCTGCTACCTCGGCGGCCACTACCACAACAGCATGCTTTCCCGCGTGAAGGACTACCCCAATCAATTGATGTACAACGTTGATTCTGCCGGTTGCGACCCCACAACCCTTCAGTATTCTCACTTCCAGCGAGATGAATCTGAAGAGCACATGGACAGTTTCGCCGACATCACCATAGACCGCGCCAAAAAGACCGTCAGTATCAAGAAAATCGGCACAACCTTGGACGAGTACGGCGCCGACCGATTAGAAACGAAGTTCCTATACTAGGTGCAATTTGGGGCCTGTCCCCAAATCGCACCGTGCAGAATGGGGACAGGCCCCAAATTGCACCGTGCAAAAAGGGGTCTGTCCCCAACCTGCACATTGACAACAACCGCTACGATTGCTACTATATTAAGGATTGTATTAATCGAAAATAGGGGTACTGTACCCCGGAAAGGAGAAGCATATGAGAATAGGCATGGGCTATGACGTCCACAAGCTGGTAGAAGGCAGAGACCTGATTATCGGCGGCGTAACAATTCCCTATGAAAAAGGCCTTCTTGGCCACTCGGATGCAGATGTGCTTCTCCACGCCATTTCTGACGCGCTCCTCGGAGCTGCGGCACTTGGAGATATCGGGAAACATTTTCCTGATACGGATCCTCAGTACAAGGGGATTTCCTCCATTGTTTTGTTGGAAAAGGTTGGAGAGCTTCTCTCCGACAGCTGTTACCTTATAGAGAATATTGATGCCACCATAATCGCTCAGGCGCCCAAGATGAGACCTTACATCGACACCATGAGAGAGAACATTGCAAAGGCTCTTAAGATTGATGTCAGTCAGGTCAACGTTAAGGCCACCACTGAGGAAGGCCTTGGTTTTACCGGCGAGGGATTAGGCATATCCGCTAACGCAGTCTGTATGTTGAACAGTCCGATGGGACTGTACGATGCTGATGTAACAAGCTTCAGGTCGTGTGCAGGCTGTCCGGGCTGTTCGAAAATCAACCAGACTGAATAAGAACAGATTAGCGGAGGATAAAATGGGTTTTATTAAAAAGGTCAAAGAAGAAATAGCCATAATTAAGGAGCGAGATCCCGCGATTCACTCCAATATGGAAGTTTTCTTGTATCCAAGCTTTAAGGCAATGTTAAGCTACAGATTTGCCCACAAGCTTTATCTTAAGGGTCACTATTTCTGGGCCAGATATTTTTCACAGAAGTCAGCCAGAAGGACAGGCATCGAGATCCATCCCGGTGCTCAGATCGGCAAGGGCTTTTTCATCGATCACGGAAACGGTGTAATTATCGGTGAGACCACAATTATCGGCGACAACGTAACCCTCTACCAGGGCGTTACTTTGGGCGGTACCGGTAAGGAACACGGAAAGCGTCATCCAACCATCGGCGATAACGTTATGATTTCAGCCGGAGCCAAGGTTCTGGGTTCTTTCACTGTGGGCGATAATTCGAAAATCGGAGCCGGCAGCGTGGTTTTGGAGGAGGTGCCCCCCAACTCTACAGTAGTTGGTGTGCCCGGTCGTGTGGTAAAAAGAGACAATGTTCTCCTTCCCAGAGAAGAACTTAACCAGACTGACCTTCCCGATCCCGTAAGAGAAGACATTACCAACCTTCAGAAGGAAAACAGCGAGTTGGTCAACAGGGTACTTGCCCTTGAAGAAATCATTTTAAAGAATAAACAATAGGAGCTACGACATTGAAAATATATAATTCACTTACCCAAAGAGTTGAGGAGTTTGTCCCCAACGAGCCCGGCAAGGTTTCCATGTATACATGCGGACCTACGGTATATCACTTTGCACATATAGGAAACTTACGTACCTACATCATGGAGGACGTACTTGAGAAAACCTTAAGATACGCTGACTACGACGTTAAGCGTGTCATGAACATCACCGACGTCGGTCACCTTTCAAGCGATGCCGACACCGGCGAAGACAAGATGATTAAGGGTGCCAAGAGAGAGCACAAGACCGTTATGGAGATTGCCAAGTTTTATACAGACGCATTCTTCTCAGATATGGCAAAACTCAACATCAAGATGCCCGACGTGGTAGAGCCTGCCACCAACTGCATCGACGAGTTCATCAAGATGATTTCCGCCCTTTTGGAAAAAGGCTTTGCATACAAAGCCGGCGAAAATATCTACTTTGACACCTCAAAGCTAAAGTCCTACTACGTTTTCGGTAACCAGAGCGAGGAAGAGCTCATGGTTGGCGTAAGAGACGACGTTACAGAGGATACAAACAAGAAGAATAAGAACGACTTCGTTCTCTGGTTCACCAAGTCCAAGTTCGAAGATCAGGCATTAAAGTGGGACAGCCCCTGGGGCGTAGGTTACCCCGGATGGCACATTGAGTGCTCCTGCATCAGCATGAAGCATTTGGGAGAGAAGATGGACATCCACTGCGGTGGCGTTGACAACATGTTCCCCCACCACACCAACGAGATTGCCCAGAGTGAGTCATTCCTTGGCCACAGGTGGTGCAATTACTGGTTCCACGTACATCACCTTAACGACCAGACAGGTAAGATGAGTAAGTCAAAGGGCGAGTTCCTTACAGTTTCCCTTCTTGAGAAGAAGGGCTACAACCCCGTTGCTTACAGACTTTTCTGCCTCCAGTCCCATTATCGTAAGCCCCTCATGTTCTCATTTGAGGCACTGGATCAGGCTGAAGGCACATACAAGAAGCTCATTAACAGAATCGCTTCGGTAAAAGCAGAAGGTTCTACTGATGAGGCTGCCCTTAAAGAATGGAAGAACAAGTTCGTTGAGGCAGTAGGAAACGACATCAACACTTCCATGGGCATCACCCTTCTTTACGATGTATTAAAGAGTGACTTAAACGGCGCTACAAAGAGAGCAATTATCGCCGATTACGACAAGGTTTTAAGCCTTGATCTTATTAAAGCGGCCGATGCATCTGCTCCCGCAGACGAGCATGCCAACGACGACCCTGAACTTGTAGCTTACGTTGAGGGCAAGATTGCAGAACGTAAGGCAGCAAAGAAGGAGAAGAACTTTGAACTTGCGGATGCCATCAGAGCAGAGCTTTTAGAGAAGGGCATTGTTATTGAAGATACCAGAGAGGGCGTTAAATGGAAGAAAGCTTAGCATCTGTCATAAGAAGCAGGTTTAATCTTACCGAGACCGACGTAAGAACATATTCACCCCTGGCTCTTGCATATATAGGAGATGCCATTTACGACGTGGTTATCCGTACCATTGTTGTGGAGAAAGGCAACAAGTCCTCCGGAGATTTACACAAAACTGCCATTAAGTACGTTAACGCAGGTACCCAGGCAGCCATGGCGGAGGCTTTGGCGGAAATCCTTACAGAGGATGAAATGGCGGTCTACAAGAGAGGCAGAAACGCCAAATCTCAGTCCACAGCCAAGAACGCATCAGTGGGTGATTACAGAAAGGCCACAGGCTTTGAAGCATTGATGGGTTATCTGTATCTTACGGATCAGTTCGACAGGCTTTTTGAACTGGTTGAAAAGGGCCTTGAACTTACGGACAACGCTTTTTACAAGAGGTAATAATGAGATATCAGGAATTTACTATAGAGGGACGAAATGCAGTCATAGAGGCATACAGAGCAGGCAAAACCATTGACAGACTCTTTATCCTTGACGGCTGCCAGGACGGCCCCATTCAGACTATTAAGAGGGAAGCCAAGAAGGCTGACACCCAGATCAGATTCGTAACCAAGGAGAGACTCGATCAGCTTTCCGAGACAGGCAAGCATCAGGGAGTAATCGCCTATGCAGCCGCCTACGAGTACGCAGAGGTTTCAGACATTCTTGCCCTGGCCAAAGAAAAGGGTGAGGACCCCTTCGTTATCATCCTTGATAACATTGAGGATCCCCATAATCTTGGAGCCATAATTCGTACCGCCAACCAGGCAAGAGCTCACGGAGTTATTATTCCCAAGAACAGGGCGGTAGGCCTTACCGCAACAGTGGCAAGAACCTCAGCCGGAGCCCTTAATTACACTCCTGTTGCAAAAGTGACCAACCTGGTCAAAACCATGGAAGAGCTGAAAAAGCAGGGCCTTTGGTTCGTTTGTGCCGACATGGACGGTGAGATGATGTACGACCTTAACCTGACAGGTCCCATCGGACTTGTTATCGGAAACGAAGGTGAGGGAGTAGGCAGACTGGTGAAGGAGAACTGCGATTTCGTAGCCTCCATTCCCATGAAGGGTGATATTGATTCCCTTAACGCTTCCGTGGCAGCAGGTATTCTTTCCTACGAGATAGTCAGACAGCGCCTTAAGAAAGGTTAAAGCATGAGTAATCGGTATAAGGGTTATACGGATGAAGAATTGATTGTTATGCTCCGTGACGGTGATAATGCCGTCACGGATTTTATAATGGAAAAATACAAGAATCTCGTGAAAAGCAAAGCCAAGTCCATGTTCATCATCGGCGGTGATGAGGACGATCTTATCCAGGAGGGTATGATTGGTCTTTTCAAAGCCATAAGAGATTATGATTCGGGACGTGATGCCAGCTTCTTTACCTTTGCCGAATTATGTATCTCAAGGCAGATGTACAACGCTGTCCAGGCTTCCGGAAGAAAGAAGCATGGTCCTTTAAATTCCTATGTTTCCCTTTACTCGGGAAGTGAGGAAGACGAGGAAGGAAGCGGTAAACCTTTGGTTGAAACTTTAGCGGATATTACGGAAGATAACCCGGAGAAGCTTTTAATAGACAAGGAAAACTATAAGAGACTCTGGAAAAAGATAGAGGAAGCATTATCTCCTCTGGAGAATCAGGTACTTGATCTTTATCTTACGGGCATGAGCTACGTGCAGATAGCCAAGGTCCTTGGAAGAGACGAGAAGAGTACCGACAACGCTTTAAACAGAATTAAGACCAAGGTTAAGAGGATTACGAAGGATGAGAAGTAGAGTACGGGCATTCTTTTTATCATTCATATTGATTTTGGCATTCCTAAGTATCGGATGCACCAGGAAGGAGCCGGCTCAAAACCCGGATAACGTCATCAACCTGCCGACCACGGTAGTGACGGAAGCACCCACAGAGACACCGACGCCTGAGGCGTTGAATCCGGAGGCTGCCATCGATGAGGACGGCACCTACGACGCCGCAGAAGACGTAGCCCTGTACCTTTACACCTACGGCAAGCTCCCTTCCAACTACATCACCAAGAAGGATGCGCAGAAGCTTGGATGGGAAGGCGGCAGCGTTGAACAGGTCGCTCCCGGCAAATGCATAGGCGGTGACTGGTATGGCAACTATGAAGGCCTTTTACCGGCCAAAGAAGGCCGTGAATACCACGAGTGTGACATAGATACCCTTGGCAAAAAGAAGCGCGGAGCCAAGCGTATAATCTACTCCAATGACGGACTTATATATTACACAGACGACCACTATGAAAGTTTTACTTTACTGTATGGTGAGGAATAAGAGATGAACGAATACACAATAGATTTAGGATTTGTATTTTCAGCAGATGATCTTTATAACGAAATAGAAGCAATACTTCCCATTCCGGCGTATTTTGGAAGAACCTTGGATGCGTTCCATGATGTTCTTACGGATGAAGGCAGAAACTGGAAGATTACCTTTACCGGGTGTTCTCCCTGTGAGGCAATCCTTGGCAAGTACATGAGAACCTTCAAGAAAATGTGTGCCAAGGCCATGGAGGAAACAGGAACCCTTGACATTACCTTCGAGGATTAAATTTTCGAATAATTCTTGCAAAATTCTGAAATTTTTCATATAATTAGGATACTACCCACTGTCTTGTCAGCACTATTTAAAGCAGAAAGATAGAGGACAGATTATGTGGAATATAAGTTTTGCGTATCCTACGCTTCTGATACTTGTATTATTTATGGTCTTTTATATGTCGCTTCCGAGGCTTCCCATCAGGAGGAACAGGGTTTTCGTGAATCTTGTTCTTATAGAAGTCTTGTGTATTGCGACGGATATCGTTTCCAGCTGGGTGGACAATCATGACCCGGCAACCCACGTTTTTCTTTTACATATAGTTAATGGAGTTTACTTTATTACTTTCTTTTTAAGATCCTTCTCGATTTACAGCTTCACCGAGTCGGTTCTGATGGTAAATTTAAGAGATAATAAGCTTTTGTTTGCTCTTACCAAATTACCTCTGGTTTTGGGCACTATCTGTGTGTTTATAAATCCCATTACCGGGTGGATATTCTATATAGATGAGACCGGATATAGGACCGGAACCCACTATGGCATAGTATATATAATTGCTTTTTTCTACAGCTTCATTTCATTTTCGACCTTCGCAGTCTTCAGAAAGAGACTCACCAGGCGCAGATACAGATACTGTCTGTGGCTGTGTAACATGCTTATTCTCACCGGCCTGATCTTCAGGATAGCTTTCCCCACATACCTTCTTATGCATACCTTCTGCCTTGGAGCTATTTTCTCCCTTTCTGTGGCTTTTGAGGACCCGGAGACACATTTGGAACTCCACGGTACCATGTTTAACGGAAGAGCCTTAAGGGATTATGTGGAGGAAAAAGGCAGCAGAATGGAGCATATGTGCCTAGGGGTGACGGTGTTTAAGTATTATGATATGCGAGACGTTTACGGCACCACCCAAATGGACACATGTCTTAACCTTGTTGGGAAATATATGGCTCAGACCTTTAATAAGTGCCTTGGATTCTACTACAGAAAGGGCAGATTCATTCTTTTAGGTCCCCTTGATATGGATGTGGAGGCTGCCGTTAAAGAGTTAGAAAGACGATTTAAGTCCTCATGGAAAACGGAGAATGCGGACATTTATCTGAATGTGGGCTTCGTAACCGCCAAACTGGATCATTACAAGAATTCCGCCGACACGGTTCTTTCTACCCTTGTCAGGGCCCTTAATGAAGCGGGGGAGAAGGGAGAAAGCACTCCTATAGAAGTCTCTTCCGAAGAATTTGAGAAGACGGAGCGGGAAACTGACATCAAGAGGTGTCTTGAGAATGCCATAGACGGCGATGCCGTTGAAGTATTCCTTCAGCCCATTATTGATTCCGAAACCGGCAGGGCTGTGGGAGCAGAGGTGCTCTCAAGAATACGAGATGCCGAGGGACAGATTATTCCTCCGGGAAACTTCATTTCCATAGCTGAAAAAAGCGGCCGTATCAACGAACTTGGCGAACAGATACTGGAGAAAACCTGTAAGTTCATAAGGGATTGGGAACCTGAAAAAGCCGGAATCAAATGGATTAATGTGAATCTTTCACCTGTTCAGCTTATGCGTCTCGATCTGGCAGACAGATTCGAGGACCTGATAAATAAATACGAGATTGATCCTGACCTGATTCATTTGGAAATTACCGAGGAAACCATCATAGAAGCCGAGTTCATGTCCAAGCAGACTGATGCCCTGTGCGATAAGGGATTCAAACTGGTGCTTGATGATTACGGAACGGGCTATTCCAATCTGGCCCGAATCAAGAGCTTCCCCTTCATCAATATCAAGCTTGATAAGAGCCTGGTTTGGGACTACGTTGAAAATCCCGGGTTCATTATTCCAAATATGATTAATTCTTTTAAAAACATGGGATTCTCCATTACCGCAGAGGGAATAGAAGACGAAAACATGGCGGATAAGATGAGAGAAGCAGGGTGCGATTTCCTTCAGGGATTTCTTTATTCGAGACCCATTTCCGTGGATGAATTTATTGAGAAGTACTCATGAAAAAAAAGCGCCTCGCGAGTTACCTCGCGAGGCGTTTCAGCAGCTGCTGACGGGAATCGGACCCGTGACCTCCGCACTACCAATGCGACGCTCTACCGACTGAGCCACAGCAGCACAATGGTTGCTCTCGCAACCACCGAATGCTATTGTATCAAAGGCATATTGCTTTGTCAATTAAAACAATTCAAATTTATAGATAATCATTATGGCTCGGTGTGAGCAGCATATCTATATCATTTCTTATCTCTTCGGGCATCTCCAGTATTGCCTGGCTCACCGCATCCTTGCTGCTGTTGTTAATGCAGAAGATACAGGATTCATCCCTTTTTGAAAACAATTTGGGCTTATTCCACTTAATGTAATATGACACCCCATGATTAAGCAGATAACTTTCAAGTTTCTGTTTCGCACGTTTGGAGTATACCTTGCACAGCTCGATTTCATTATTGACTTTGAGTGGTGTGTAGATGGTAGGTTCCATATTGTTTTCTCCTTAGTTTGTAGGCTGTGCAGCAGCGGCTGCAGCGGCAGCTGCCTCGGCTCTTTGCTGCATTTCAACAAGCTGAGCCTGAATCTGTGCCTCAGCATCGGGGCTTTCCATAAATGCCCAGGTATGAGGACAGTAGTGGGTTCCGATAGGAACTTCCTCACCGGTTTCAGGATCGATGGTGGTGGTAGGAACGATTTCAATCTGGTTGAGATTACCGTTCTCATCAACACCGGCACTTCCTGCCTGAAGTACGGGAGGCTCGATGGGAATCATTTCTATAACACCTTCTGTTTTGAAAGGACAGCACTCTGTTGCAGGGAGATTACAGTATGCACAGTAAGCACCTGCGAAGTGAACATCACAGGTTTCTGTGGGAACAGTTCCCTCTTCAAAGTACTCGGTAATAAGAGTACCGTCGCAAAGACCTGCAATAGGAAGTTTACCGGATCTGGAGCAAACCGTAGCCTGAACGATTCCTTCAGGAACGGGCGGGAATCCGGGATCCTCAAGGCCTTCATGTACCTGAGACATTACAAGATTCCATAACTTCTTATGAAGTGTCTTGTTATCGCCCTTCATGGGGATGTTGTTATCGTAGCCTTCCCAGATTGCACATGTGTAATAAGGTGTGTATCCTGCAAACCATACATCACGATACTCATTGGATGTACCTGTCTTACCGGCGATGGACATGCCGGGGAATTTACACTGGTTACCTGTACCCTGGTTAACAACGTCCTTCATGGCGCTGGTTAAAAGGAAAGCAGTAGTTTCTTTAAGAACTCTTCTTGACTGATCTCCTGTATTATCGAGAATTACATTTCCATCTCTGTCCAAAACCTTGGTGTAAAGCTTGGGAGCATTGTAAACACCTTCATTTGCGATGGAAGCGTATGCTGCAGCCATCTCGTAGCAGGTTACACCCTTGGTCAAACCACCAAGTGTAAGGGACTGAACTATATCTGATTTAATCTCACCGTTAATTTCCTGGTTCTCAACAAGAGTTGTGAATCCGAAGTTCTTAAGGTAATCAAAACCAAGCTGAGGAGTGATTACTGTAAGGTTCTTAACGGCAACGATATTTACTGAGTTCTGGATACCGACTCTGACGGAGGTAAGGCCGTTAAAACTCATATCGTAGTTGTTAACGGGTGTACCGTCATTATAGTTAAAGGGTGCGTCGTTACGAACGGTAGCCAATGTAAGCTGGCCTGTATCGATACCGGGCGCATAAGTGGCAAGTACCTTAAACGTAGATCCGGGTGAACGAGTGGAGGAGGTAGCTCTGTTAAGAGTACGGCTTCCCTCCTTGGTTCCGCGGCCACCAACCATGGCAAGCACTTCACCGTTATGCTGATTCATGAGCACCATACTGATCTGAGGCTGAGCGGTGATGGAAATTCTCTCGCCCTGGAACTCTGCGTTATACTCGGCCATCATAAGCTCTTTGTACTGGTCAGCCTTCTCTCTGGCTTCATCCTTTGAAGGGAAAAGCAGATCAAATCCCCTATCTTCATTCTCCTTGAAATACTTCTCCAGCATTTCGGTACTGAAGTTCTGGGAAGTACCGTCAGGTAATGTCAAGGTAAGCTGATATGATAAGAGCCAATCTGTATTGGCGGGGAAGTTCTCCTCGTTGGTCATTACAGAATCCATGATTCTCTGAATATTGGAATCCTGGGTTGAGTAAATCTTCAAACCGCCACTGTAAAGCAAAGAATATGCTGTATTCTCGCTGTATCCTGCGGCAAGTAAATCCTTGTAAAGCTGGTCTGTCAAAGCATCCACGAAATAGGATGTGGTCTCGTTCTTCTCAACAACCTGGTTGGCTGCCTGAATACGGGAGTACACATCATCCGCCATGGCTTCCTCGTACTGATCCTTGGTAATATAACCGCAATCCAACATGGCGTTGAGAACATCCTCACGACGTCCGGCATTGGCTTCCGGGTTGGAGATGGGGTTGTACTTGGAAGGATTCTTTGTGATACCTGCAATAACGGCACACTCGGAAATGGTCAACTCAGAGACATCCTTATTAAAATATCTCTGGGATGCTGCCTGAACACCCAAGGTGTTCTGACCAAGGTTAATGGTATTTAAGTATCTTAAGAGAATCTCTTCCTTACTTAATACCTTTGAAAGCTCAAGTGCAAGGTACTGCTCCTGAATCTTACGCTTAACCTGATCCGAGAGACCGTCTTCCTCCATCCATCCTGTGAAGACCGTGTTCTTCAATAACTGCTGGGGAATGGTGGAAGCACCCTGCTTGGTCTTAAAGCCTGACATTATGAACTTGTAAATAGCACGGCCGATACCTGAGATATCGATACCGTTATGAACGTAGAAGTTCTTATCCTCGATTGCTACGAAGGCGTGAGCCAGGTTGTCTGTAACCTTATCCTGCGTAATGGGAATTCGGTTAGAGTTCTGAGCTACCAGCTTTGCTATCTGATTGCCTTCCGAATCGTAAACGAAAGTGGAGTATCCACTGGGAGCTACATCATTGGGGTCAGGGGTTGGAGCGTTATCAAGCACCGCCTTAAACATTCCGATACCGGCAGCTGCTCCCATGATTCCTACGCCAATGACAGCTATAATTATTAATTCAATTGCAAAGAGTCCGAGTTTGTTTCCCCAACGGGGACCGACAGCCTGAAGTCGGGCCTGTCTCTTCTTGACTCCTCTTTTTCCGTAATCCAAAATATTCACCTCTTTAAAACATAACTATACGCACTACATTATACCACACAAATTCACTAAATAAAGAAAATCTCTCAATCTTAAGGAAAACTTATGATATGATATTTTTATGGTTAATGAATACACAATTGTCATTAAAGGCGGCGTCGGAGAGATAGTCGAGAAGAAGTCCAGATTCATCGCGACCGTCAAGCCCGTAGCGGATGAAAGAGAGGCTGCCGCTTTTATCGAGGAAATGAAAAAGAAATACTGGGATGCCAGGCATAACTGCTCTGCTTTTATAGCGGGAGACGTTACCAGGTGCAGCGACGATGGAGAGCCTTCGGGAACAGCCGGAAGGCCCATGCTTGAGGTACTCATAAATTCCGGCCTCAAGGACGTTGCGGTGGTGGTTACAAGGTATTTCGGAGGCGTGCTTCTTGGCACCGGCGGCCTTGTGAGAGCATACCAGGCTGCGGTTAAGGAGGGCCTTAACAACTCAGAGATGGGGAAAATGAGCCCCGGTTGCAGATACCTGGTGTCCACAGATTATAACGGCCTTGGCAAAATCAGATACGTCCTCTCCGAAAATGGCATCGACCCGGATGACATTATATATAAGGAAAACGTTGAGATACTTTTTACCGCGTGGGAAGAAAACGAAAACAAGGTTATAAAGGCCATAACGGAGTGTACCGCGGGAAAGGCCAAAATAGAGGAGAAAGAGCGAGGTTTTTTCCTCAAAAAAATTGACAAGGAAACCTCGGTTTAGTATATTTATTTTTGGGCTTATTTCACGAAAAATAGGCCAAATAGCATTTCGAAAGGTGGTGGTTTTATGAAGAGTCGAAGTACGAATACTGATAACCCTGTTCCCCATATATGGGATAAAACCACTGAATTAAAAGGAGAAATGCTATGGATGAGATCAAAGTATTAGACGAAATCCTGGAGCTCCTTGGAACCAAGCAGTACACCGTGCTTCGCCAGAGACTCTCCGAGATTAATCATGCAGATATTGCGGATATCTTAGAGGAGATGGAAGAGGACGACAGACTGAAGGTTTTCAGGATTCTGCCCAAGGATTTGGCAGCTGACGTTTTTGCCTACCTGAGTGTAGACAACCAGCAGAAGATTATCACATCCCTTTCCGATAAGGAAGCATCAAACATCATCAACAACCTGATGGCCGATGATGCTACTGACCTTTTGGAAGAGATGCCTGCAAGCGTAGTTAAGAGACTTCTTGCCGGCGCCAATGCAGCTACAAGAAGGGACATCAACCACCTGTTAAGATACCCGGACCAGTCCGCAGGTAGCTTGATGACAGTGGAGTATGTGGACCTGAAAGAGGCCCAGACAGTGGCAGATGCACTGGAGCGCTTAAGAAAGAAAGGCGCAGACAGTGAGACCATCGAGACCTTGTATGTCCTTGACTCCAGCAGGAAACTGGTCGGTATCGTTACACTGAGAGACTTGCTTTTTGCCGAGCCTGATGCAGTGATTGCCGATATCATGGAAGAGAACGTAATCTCCGTAACAACCCTGACTGACCAGGAGGAGGTTGCAGCTCAGTTCAAGAAATACGACTTTACCGCAATGCCTGTTGTAGATAACGAGAACAGACTTGTAGGTATTATCACAGTCGATGATATCGTGGATATCATGGTTGAAGAGACCACTGAGGATATGGAGAAGATGGCAGCTATTATGCCTTCCGACAAGCCATACATTAGAACAGGTATCTTTGAGACTTTCAAGAAGAGAATCCCCTGGCTCCTTCTTCTCATGGTTTCCGCTACATTTACCGGAAAGATTATTCAGTCCTTTGAGGATGCACTTGCAGCTTGTGCGGTTCTTACAGCCTTCATTCCCATGCTGATGGATACAGGCGGTAACGCAGGCGGACAGGCATCGGTTACCATCATCCGTGGACTTTCCCTGGATGAGATTGAGTACAAGGACACACTTAAGATTATCTGGAAAGAGATAAGAGTTGCCGTGCTTTGCGGAGTAACCCTTGCGGCTGCCAATTTTGCAAAGCTTATGCTCTTTGATAGAGTGGGACTTACGGTTTCGCTGGTTGTGTGCCTGACCCTTGTTTTGGTTGTCGGCATGGCCAAGGTTGTGGGATGCACACTTCCCATAGCTGCCAAGAAACTGGGCTTTGACCCTGCGGTTATGGCGAGTCCTTTCATCACCACCATTGTGGATGCCCTTTCACTTCTGGTATATCTTAGAATCGCAACGAACCTTTTACATCTGTAATGGTTTAATAAGGAATAAAGTTTTTAATGAACGAAGTATTTGATACGTGGAAATTGGGAGCCATGCTCCTTGACATTATAGTAGGATTCGGCTTACCTGTTTCTCTTGCAATGATTTTCAGAAAGAAATACAAGGTAAGAATTTCCGTTCTCATTATCGGAATAGGAACATACATCTTAGTCAATGCAATTCTTTGCAGTGTCTTTGATGTGATTGTCTATTACATGAACCTTTCCGATTACCTTGACAAGAGCAACATGGCCTCAGCTTTTTTCTACGGAATCTTCCACGGATTAATCCAGTTCGGCGGTTACTATGCAGCCATGAGGTTTCTCATGAAGGGGTATGACCGTAAGGAAAATGCCCTGATGTTCGGCCTTGGCTTAAGCTTTATCGATGCCGTTTACTATAATGCGGTAGGAGGATTTCTTAATTTCCTCACAGCCACCCAGATTAATGAGTGGGGAAGAGACGGATATCTTGACCGCTTTGAAGGTGAAGCAAGAGAGTATTCCGAGGGAGTAATAGAAAGCCTCGAAAACATGGGCATTTCCGAGATTGTGGGAAGTATGATTTTCATGATTTTGGAAATGGGATTCATGATTGCGGTGTCTGTTCTTTTGTTCCAGGCAGTAAAGAGAGTCGGAAAGACTTACCTGCTTCCTACCTTAGGTGCTGTCATGGTTGTCTTCAACCTGGTAATATGCTTAAGAAGTGTGGAAATACTTAATGAGATTCCTTATCTGATTATTATCGGTGTACTTACAGCCCTCTGTTGCTTCGGAGCTTACATCTTCTATGGAGCCGACAAGGAGCAGGTTATGGGCAAGGCTGATTTTGCCAAATAATCAATAAAACATTAACGCTCGGTTAAGCCGGGCGTTTTTTGATGCACAACGTTTTTCTTGCCAACAAAGGCCTATGGTGCTATACTGTAACAGTTTTGAGAAAATTTTAACGTGTTTAGATTTTGAAAGAAGAAGAGAAGATGAAGACTAAGAGAGAGGATATCAGAAACGTAGCAATTATCGCCCATGTCGACCACGGTAAAACTACCCTTGTTGACGAGCTTTTGAAGCAGAGCGGTGTTTTCAGAGATAACCAGGAAGTTGCAGAGAGAGTAATGGACTCCAACGATCTTGAGAGAGAGCGTGGAATCACCATCCTTTCAAAGAACACTGCGGTTACATATAAGAACACAAAGATTAACATCATCGACACCCCCGGCCATGCGGATTTCGGCGGTGAAGTTGAGCGTGTACTTAAGATGGTTAACGGCGTAATCCTTGTGGTTGACGCTTTCGAGGGTGCTATGCCCCAGACCAGATTTGTGTTGCAGAAGGCTCTTGAGTTAAAGCTTCCCGTAATTGTCTGCATCAACAAGATTGACAGACCTGAGGCAAGATGCGCCGAGGTAATAGATGAGGTTCTGGAGCTTTTTCTTGATCTTGATGCTGATGATGAGCAGCTTGACTGTCCCTTTGTGTACGCATCCGCAAAAGAAGGAATTGCTTCTTTAGACCCTGAAGTTAAGGGTACCGACATGAGTCCTCTTTTCGAGACAATTATAGATTACATTCCTGCTCCCGAGGGTGACCCCGAGGCAGGTACACAGGTGCTTATCAGTACCATAGATTACAACGAGTACGTTGGTCGTATCGGCGTCGGTAAGGTTGACAACGGTAAGGTAGCGGTTAACCAGGAAGTTATGATTGTCAATCACCACGAGCCCGACAAGCAGCGTAAGGTCAAAATCAGCAAACTCTACGAATTTGACGGACTTAATAAGGTGGAAGTGAAGGAAGCAAATATCGGTTCCATCGTTGCAATATCCGGTATTCAGGATATTCACATCGGAGATACCTTATGCTCCCTTGAGAATCCCGAGCCCATTCCCTTCCAGAAGATTTCCGAGCCTACCATTTCAATGAACTTCATTGTCAATGACTCACCTTTGGCAGGTCAGGAAGGCAAGTACGTAACCAGCCGTCACTTGAGAGACAGACTCTTTAAGGAGTTAAACACAGACGTTTCTCTTCGTGTTGAGGAGACTGATACCACTGAGGCATTCAAGGTTTCCGGACGTGGTGAGTTACACCTTTCCGTTCTTATTGAGAACATGCGTCGTGAGGGATATGAATTTGCCGTAAGTAAGGCAGAGGTTATCTACCACGAGGATGAGAGAGGCAAGAAGACCGAGCCCATGGAGCTTTGCTATGTGGATGTTCCCGACGAGTTCTCAGGTACGGTTATCGAGAAGCTTTCTCAGAGAAAAGGCGAATTAAAGAACATGGGAGCAGGAGCAGGCGGATATACCCGTCTTGAGTTCTCCATTCCTTCCCGTGGACTTATCGGATACAGAGGAGAATTCCTTACAGATACAAAGGGTAACGGAATCATCAATACCATTTTTGACGGATATGGTCCTTACAAGGGAGATATCCAGTATCGTAAGCAGGGTTCACTTATTGCATATGAGGCAGGTGAGGCTATCACCTACGGCCTTTACAATGCGCAGGAGAGAGGAACACTCTTCATCGGACCCGGCGAGAAGGTTTACTCAGGAATGATTGTGGGTCAGAACGGTAAAACCGAGGATATCGAGCTTAACGTATGTAAGAAGAAACAGCTCACCAACACTCGTTCATCAAGTGCGGATGAGGCTCTTCGTCTTACACCTCCCAAGGTTCTTTCTTTGGAGCAGGCCCTTGAATTCATCGATACTGACGAGCTTCTTGAGGTTACACCTCAGTCCCTTCGTATTAGAAAGAAGATACTTGATCCCATGCTTAGAAAGCGTGCGGCGATAAAGGCTGCACAGGCTTGACCGATTCGTGCGTTTCCAATATTATATAGTATATAAGTAATAGTTAATGTAGGGGTCACATTAATGTTAAATGATGATGAATTATACAAGAACTATTTGGAGGGCAACAAAGCCTGTGGGGATGAACTTATGCTTAGGTATGCGGACAGCCTCACAGCTTATTTGAACGCCTTTCTTAAAGATATGGAAGACGCTGAAGATCTGATGCTTGAGACCTTCACGGTTATTCTTGTAGATAAGCCCAAGATTGGAGATGGATGCTTCAGGGCTTATCTGTTTAAGGTGGCCAGACATAAAGCATGCAGACTTTGGAGGAAGAAAGTTAAACAAAGTGAGTTCTTTATCTCTCCGGAAGACGCCGAAAGAGACGACGTTATGGAGAGTGTGGCTTCCGATAAAGGTCAGCCCGAGAATGAGTTCTTGCGGGGAGAACTTGGGAACACCGTTCGGAAATGCCTTAATATAATTGCGCCTCAGTATAGGGAAGCTTTGTGGCTCATTTATGGCACAGGTCTTAACTATGAACAGGCAGCGGGGGTCTTGGGATGTAGCAGGAAGAGAGTCGATAATCTTCTTTTGAACGGAAGAAGGGCTCTTAAGGCTGAGCTGGCAAAAGAAGGGATTACGTACAATGTTTGAGCTTACCGAGAATACGGTCCAGGTGCTTATTCTTAGTGCCTGCGTCGGTGTAGCATTATATCGTTCGATTAAATTTGGTGATAAGACGTCTGTCTTATTATTGTTTTTTAACGGAAGTTATCTCATGGGAGATCTGTATTGGCAGGTCTGCCTCTATTATTTTGGCGAATCGCCGCAATTACCCATTATTTCGGATTTGAGCTGGTATGGCTCCTTTATGTTTTTGATTATTTTAATACGTACAGAACTGGCTGATTCCGGAGTTAAAAAGAAAACACCGGGTAATATCACCAAGAAAATTCTGCCATTCCTGTCCTTTGTATTTACGGGAGGACTGGCTGCTTATTTCATGCAGTATGGACAAATTACCGCGAATATTCTCTATGCTATTTTCTTCGGGCATATTCTGTACACGGTTTTCAATATTTACTGGAATTACGAGAAGCCTACCAAGAGGCTTAAATATGTATGCGTTCTTGCCTTTATTTTCTGCATGGGCGAGTACGGAGCCGCTACAGCATCCTGTTTCTGGGAGCATGAAGGCATAACCAATCCTTACTTTTGGTTTGATATGCTTATGACCATGAGCTTCCCCTTCTATTTCATTATTCCCGAGCTTACGGAGAGGGAGGTGGAATCATGAGGTCCATGGAGAACATCTATATATGCCTTGCATCCCCAATTGTGGTATCAATTCTTTGCTTAAGGCGTGAATGGCGAAAGTCCATGATTTTCATCCTTGCGGGTATGACGGGATATTTGCTGGCAGCTTACGTAACGAGTTTCTTTGCGGGATTAATAGGCTGTGATACCACAACCACATCCCACGCAATAGCTCCTGTGGTAGAGGAGGTAATTAAGTTTTTACCTATCGTATTCTACCTGCTGGTTTTCGAACCAAGGAGAAGAGACTGCTCCAATGCACTTCTTTTAGTGGCAGTTGGATTTGCAACTTTCGAAAACGTAGTTTTCATGACATATTATGGGGCATCGGATCTTATTGATGTCCTTATCAGAGGTTTTGGTACCGGCGCCATGCATGAGCTTTGCTGCTGTACTGTGGCATTGGGAGTTTTCCTTTTGTGGGATCACCCCTGGCTTAAAGCTCTCGGAACCTTTGCGTTCCTTTGCTGCGCCATCACTTTCCACGCGATTTTTAATATCGTGGTAAGCGGCTCAACCTTCAGTATGTGGGTGGGAAGTGTTATTCCGATTACCATTTTTGGTATATATTTAGCATTCTTCCACAAAAAAATATAGTTAAATTTGTGCAAAATTTACTTAGGAATCTTATTAGGAAAAAGACTCTATATATATGAAGGACCATATATGGAGAGGGTAGAGAGGAGACAAAATTCATGACAAATGAAGAACGTATTTTGTCACTTCATCAAAAAATGAATAAGCGCCGTGTTATGAAAGAACGCAGAGCTAACGGAGCGTTGGGAGTCGGCAGTCTTGGATTGCTTGGCCTCGTTATCGCTGTTATCTCTCATGAGCAGGTACTCTACGGAGGAATGTCTGCCGGAACATATACCGGTTCCACATTCGTTTTTCAGAATGCAGGAAGTTATGTACTCCTCGCCTTGGCAGCCTTCATGCTGGGGGTGGTCATAACAGTATTGTGCATTCGGATGAAGAAACGTAACCAGGAAGAGGGAAAAGAAGAATGAGAGATGCTGTAAATACAGAGATCTTTTTCTGGTAGGAAAAGACGACCACATTCTTAGTTCTCCTACGGTATAGACAACGTATGGCACAGGCGTGGTCTGTGCTGTAGGAGACGCAGGTCGCCTCCCAAGCGACCTAACTAAAGCAGTGCATAGCCACACTGCTTTTTTTAGTGTAAAATAATACTATGTCCACTGACGACGAATTATACGAAAGATACGTAAACGGCGAACGACACGCCGGTGATGAGCTCTTGTTACGTTACGACAATATGCTGGTCGCCTATATAAATTCTCTGGTGGGAAACCTTTATGATGCGGAGGATCTGATGATTGAAAGCTTCACGGTAATTTTTGCCGATAAGCCGAAGATCAAGCCCGGAAACTTCAAGGCATATCTTTTCAGAATCGCCCACAACAAGGCCTGTAAGCTTCTTAAGCACAGAAACAGACTTAAACTTGTGACTATGCCCGCTGAAACGGACCTTACCGATGATGAACAGATTTCCGCCGCCGCGAGGGAGGAAAACCAGGCTGAGAGCCTTATTGCAAAGGGCCTGACGCCGGAGGAAGCCCTTTGGAACGATGAGAGGAATAAGGTTTTGCACCAATGTCTTGAAAGAATTGCGCCCCAGTACAGGGAGGCCTTATGGCTTTTGTACGGAACGGGCTTATCCCATGAGCAGGCGGCTAAGATTCTTGGCTGCAACAAGAAGCGGATTAACAACCTGATTACCAATGGCAAAATCAGACTCCGCTCAGAACTGGAGAAGGAAGGAATTACTTATGAGGACATCTGAAGAAAGAATAGAGGAAGTATTCAGGCAGGTAGATGAGAGAAATAAGGCCAGGGCCCACAGAAACTACATAGTGGGAACCGTGGCAACCTTCGTGGCGAGTTTACTCATACTGATTATTTCCGGAGTGGCTGTATCAAAGGTTTATATGGAACCCAACGGCCTTGCCCCTACAGGAGCCACAGGCAGCATATTTGCACAGGGCGGCGCTCTTGGCTATGTGCTGATTGCCATATTGTCATTTGGCCTGGGAGTTACTTTCGCGCTGTTTTGTTATCGACTTAAGAACAAATCTGATAAATCTGATGAAGGGATAAAAGATGATTGAGACCATTGAAAATGCGTTTCAAGGGGGAGTAGTAGGGGTTTGCACATTGATAGCCCTGGCCACGGCGCTAAAGAAGCGTGACAGGTCCTGGGCCATGCTCTTTTTCTTCTATGCAGATTACCTTTTCGGTAACCTGTTCTGGCAAATTTGCCTTTTGTATTTTGGCAAAACCCCCCGTATCACAATTGTATCTGACCTTAGCTGGTACGCCGCCTTTCTGTTTTTGTATCTCCTTATGAAGATGGAGGGAGATAAGCTTGGCAGAAGGACCGTGGGTATCGGGAAGATTGCGCCCTACGCCGCCTTTCTTTTCAGTTTCGGAATGGCTGTTTTTTTCATGCAAATCGGCGGGTATGTGTCGAACCTTATCTATGCCGTTTTCGCGGGACTTATGATTTACCAGGCACTAAACGGCCTGTTCCTTTCTGAGAATATAAGGCAAAAACGCAGGCTCTCCTTTCTTTGCACCGTTGCACTTTTATTCATGATTTTCGAGTATGGTTCCTCCGTGGCATCCTGTTTCTGGAATTCCCCGGTGGCAAAGAATTTATATTATGTAAGCGATTTGCTTATGACCCTTACATTCCCTTTGTTTATGCTGGCACTTAAAAGGGAGGTGGAGTCATGATATACATAGAAAACACCTATATCTGCCTTGTGGCACCTTTACTTCTGGTTTGTTTGATTCTCAGAAAAAGAACCGGAAGATCCCTTTTGTTTATAATATTCGGCATGACAAGCTGTTTGCTTTCAGCCTATGTAAGCACCCTCTTTGCGGGACTGACTCAAACGGACATGGCAGAAGCTACCTATCAGATATCTCCGGCAGTAGAGGAGATAATGAAGTTTTTGCCAATGCTATTCTATTTGCTGGTGTTTAATGCTGACAGGAAGAGCGCCGTTAACGGAATGATGTTAATAGCCGCGGGCTTTGCCACATTTGAAAATGTGTGCTACCTGACGGCCAACGGCTCCGAGGATTTGGTAAGCTTGCTTATCCGTGGCTTTGGAACCGGCGCCATGCACATCGTATGCGGCATGGTTGTGGCCATTGGCCTCTATCTTTTGTGGGAGCATCCATGGCTTCGGGCCGTGGGAACCTTCGCCGTCATATGCTTCGCCATAACGGGGCACGCGATGTTTAATGTCATAGTCGGCCGGCCGGGCTTAAGCCTCTGGATCGGCAGCGCCCTACCGATTACAATTTTAATTATTTTTTACTTAGTACTTTTCCCTCTTACTGACACTTAGTTAGTAGAGGGAAGTTTTTTTATATAAAAGTATATCGGAAGGAGGAATGTTGATGACAGGAGAAGAGCGGATAGCTGAACTCCACAGACGCGTACGCGAAAGAAACAGGATGAGAGAGCGCTATTTGACCAATGCTCTAGGGACAGTAGCATGTGCGCTATTCTTAAGCGTGTTGGTTATGATTTCCGAAGAGGGGACTCAGGCAGGAATATTGGCGGGAACGTATAGCGGCTCAACCTTGCTTTTTGGCAGCGCCGGAGCATATGTGCTTACAGCCGTCGTGGCTTTTATGCTTGGAGTCGTGATAACGGCTTTAATAAAGCATTTTTATAAAGATGAAGAGAAAATGGAGGGAAATGAAAGATGAAGAGATTTACTGAGGGGACAGCGAAGGCATTGTGTGTGCTCATATCTGCAACAATGTGCGCCACAGTATTTCCTCAGGCATCGCTTAAAGCGCAGGCGGCCGGAACAGGCAAGGATTTGCAGCTTGGTGCCACAGTATTAAATGACAATGTAAATACCACAAGCGCACCCGTAGTTTACTATGACTCAAAAAAAAATACATGGAAGGTAGTTGGTTACGGGGGAACAGGGGTGGCAAGTCCAGCAGGTACTATTACTCTGATATCATCCTTCAGCATTTATCAAGGACGTTATAGTTCCCAAACTCAATATAGCAATAATTACAGTGGAAGCAACCTGCAGACCGCAATGGATTTATTCACGGAAAGGCTTACCACAGGTGAAAACGGTGCGGTTGCCTTAAAGACTCTCACAGGCGGAAACCCCAACTATGGAGTATCGGGACATAATGAAAACGATATCAGTGGGCCAACCGTTTCCGATGCGGTAATGTGGCCTTTGTCTGTGGCCGAGGCTAACCAGCTAAATAGAGACTTTTGGAATTTTAGAGGAAACGATTGGTGGCTACGTTCGCCGGGAAGAGGTGATGACTATGCCGCGTGCGTCGGGATAGGTTTCTTGAATCCGTCTGGCAAAGATGTGACTAGTAACAGATTTGACATGCGCGCCGCTTTTAATTTAAATCTTTCATCTATTATCTTTACATCTGCCGCCGAAGGCGGCAAATCATCCGGTAGTGTAGGGGCCGGCGCTTTAACAGAACCATCCGCATATGATGGGAACTCGGGATGGAAACTGACGGTTTTAGACAGCAGTAGAAGTTTTACGGCATCCCGTGCAGACAGCGCCAGTGTGCCCTCTGGAGACACTATTGTTATAGATTACACGGGAGCTACCGTGGGCTCTAATGAATTTGTCTCGGCAATACTCCTTAATTCCTCGGGAAATCTTCTCTACTATGGAAAGATTCAAAGCAAGTTCTCCGGAAATGCGGATGATTCCGCTTTAGTCACAATTCCCGATGGACTTACAGACGGAACCTACACCTTAAAGATTTTCTCCGAACAGTGTAATGGAGACAAGTTAACCGACCTTGCATCGGCATTCAGTTCCATAAACATTACCGTGGATGCATCAGCGCCAAGGACATATACTTTACCGGTTCCTGCGTCTGTTCCCATATCGATTTCTGTGGCAGATGGGGAAGCTGAAAATGAGGAGTCTCAGGTTTCTACAAAGAAAGACTGGCTTGAAATCGTGGATGATGCTATCGACGAAGCCATAAAGAAAGGGGAGGCTCAGA
>JAFZSQ010000041.1 GCA_017619295.1 Lachnospiraceae bacterium | reverse complement strand
GATGTCGCAAAGCTTTGCAAGTTCATCAAGGATTGCGTTTCTTGTATCTCTAAGATCGTTCGCACGCTCGACTACGGTTAATCCTTCCTGTCTTACGTTTGTAATCTCTATACTTCTTATCTTCTCGTTTAACTCGACAAGCTGTTTGCCATATTCATTTATCTGATTAACTTTGTCATAAACCTGGCGGTTTAAGTTGTTCTGATAATCTTCCAAAGCTGTGTAAACTGCCTTGGCTCTGTCGATGAAGCTTGAACAGCTTTGAACAAGCAATCCCTGGTTAACTCTGTTTCCGGGATCCTTTGCAAGTTCCTGAACAGCTGTCCAAAGATCTGACACAGTCTTCTGGAAGGTTTCACCCTCCATCTCGCCAAGTAAATGTTCTACTTCTTCAAGGGAGCCTGCCTGAACTTCATAGAAGGCACTGCGACCGGATTCCTTACGATAAGTCTGATCAAGGAATACATCTCTGACCTGCCTTGCGGCAGCATAAAGAACTCCAAGTCCAACTTCGTGATTCGAAACAGACTTGTAGTCCTTCTGTAGAGTATTATACCGACGGGTTGCGAGCAGCGTCTGCTGTCTGGTATACCCCTCGGTATCAATATTAGAAAGGTTATGTGCTGTTGTATTTAGAGCGTTCTGTCCGGTCTGTAATCCGGATAGTCCGACGTAAAAGCTTCCCATCAAAGGCATGTCATTACCTCACTACTGCTTGGCGTCAAAACTTCCCTGGTTTAAATTACCTCCGAGGCTGTCGCCTACGCTATATGCACCTCTGTTATAATTTGCAGTCTCCGGTGCCGTCTTATATGCCTGGAGTAAATTCAAATCGAACTGAACCAATTCAAGTGCATTATTAATAAGTGCCTCGTTTTGAGCATTAGTGCTCTTTAATCGGTCAGTTAAAGTTTTCAGCCTGTCATGAACATCAGCTAACTGCTTTTGCTCGTCAGGTCTGTTATCCATCATCTTAATAAGAGATGACAGATTCATGGTTTGAACATCCTTGTTCAGTACGCTTGCTATGTCATTCATGCAAACCTCCCGCTGTTTTTCGAGACGGTTCGCCTTGATGACCACGTCTTGCTCCTCATCCGTGATTCGCTGTAATTCCTCCAAATCCTGGGAGATAATTACAGGGGTTTTTTTCATCGATAGTGCAAGCAGCCGTTCGAAAACAACTGCTTCCTCATTTAATGTTTGAATAAGAGTTTCCATCAAACTGGCCACTTGCCACTACCTCGATTCGTTGTACTTTTCAAGTAATTTGTCTGCAAAGCTTTCTGCACTAACAGAATATGTACCATTCTTAATCTACTGCTTCAAAGGTTCAACGATGTCCATACGGATATCGGGAGTTTCCTTTAATGCTGCTTTTCCAACCTGTAAATCCTTGCCTACACTAGAAAGCTGGAAACGATCAACTTCACGTGCTTTATCGGTTTTAACAGTCTTGGCGGTCTTCTGGGCGCTATAAAGCTGCTGTACTTGAGAGTAAGCTTCAATACGCATATTGAATACCTCCTTCCTTAATGTTTCATTTATTTTATCGGAGAAATACAAAGAAACTTTATAGTCTCGGAAGAATTTTTTTATAAAAAATCAAATTTTAATTGTCATGGTGCTTCCCTGTCCCTTTGTACTGTCTATATCCAATGTTCCGCCAAGCTTTTGAAGGTTCTTCATTACCACATCCATTCCCACGCCTCTGCCGGAATATTCCGTCACCTCCTCGTTTGTGGTGAAGCCCGGAAGAGTAATGAAATTAAAAACTTCCTTATCTATATAATCGCTATCCGATTTGTTATCTTCTATAAATCCCTGAATCCTCGCTTTGGCAAGAATCTTATCCCTGTCCAGGCCTCTTCCGTTATCAGTTACGGATATGAGAATCTTCCCGGATTCCTCCCGGGCCGAAAGCGTAACCTTTCCTCTGTCAGCCTTTCCGGCTCTGATTCTTTCATCAGGCATTTCAATTCCGTGATCCACGGCGTTTCTCACAAGATGCATCAAAGGATCGGAGATGCTTTCAACGATGCTTCTGTCCACCTCCATGTCATCCCCCGTCATCTCAAATTCCACGTCCTTGCCAAGCTTTCTTGACACATCGAAAACTATTCTGTTCATCTTCTGGAACATGGTTGTAAGGGGAACCATTCTCATGGACCTTACGACATTTTGTATTTTTGTCAAAAGCTCCGGGTTCTCCAAACGGTCTGATTCTTTACTTATCAGTTCACCTAAAAGCTTCATAAGCGTATCGATTTTACCCACTTCCACGCTTATATAAGTGCTCTTCTCCCCACCGGCTTTCTTATCCTTTGCAAGGGTAACCTTACCATGGTCCTTGCTCTTTACAACGAAATCACCGGGAGCCTGTCTTCTTTCCCTTATTTCTTCAACGCTGGAATCAAGATCGATTTGAATCTGAAAATCATCCGACACAAAGCCAAGATTGAACTCCGCATAGTTGCACTCGTAGACATCGACTTTCTCAATGTCATAGCCTATGCCGATTAAGTTTTTTACTTCCTCTTCGCTTTTTCCGGTCTGAATAAGAATTTTAAAGCCGTTCTCCAGAATATCTTCGGAAACGGCTTCGTCCCCGGACAGAATGTTCTCGGGGAAAAAGAGCATGTCCTCCGCCACATCCTTAAGGGCGCGAACCGCCTTAAATGCGTGGATATTAACAAGCTCTGTGTCTTTTTTGAATGTTATGTAAACCTTATAATAGTGAGTGGGATTTGTTGCTAAAGGCGCAATATAAAACTGGGTAGGTTCTTCGTAGACATTGCCTGCGATAACCTTCCCTGCCTCTTCCTTTGAGTCGTCTTTTATTTTAATGAGGAAATCGTCGATTTTACCAATAAGGCTTTCCGCCTTGCCGTCTGCGGTTCCTCCTGCAGAGAGCTTATCCATCTCCCCGGATATGAAATCCGTTACAGCAAGAACAAGCTCCACCAGCTCAAGGTGGGGCACGTTCGAAGGCTTAGATTCTCTCAGATAATAAAAGACATCTTCCAGTTTATGCGCTACGGCCGTAATTTCGTCAAACATCATTACGCCGCTGGAGCCTTTTATAGTATGCATGGCACGGAAAATCTCGTTGATGGCTTCATCATCGAAACTTTCCGCATCCTTCAGTTCAAGGACTCTGTTCTGAATCTGTTCCAAGAGCTGTGAATTCTCAAATAAATACATGTCAAGCATGTGCGACACCTATTTTATTAAGCCAAGCTTCTTTAATCCCTGTTCGAAACGATCCTGGTCGATGGGTTTTCCTGAGTAAACGGTACATCCCAAATCGAAGGCCATCTTAACATTTTTCTCGTCGTTTAATGCGGTAGCCATAATGATTTTGACACCGTGTTCCTTGTCGATTCCCCTCTCCTTCTCGATGTTTCTGATTCCGGAAAGAGCCTGATAACCGTCCATGACGGGCATCATAATATCGAGAACTACCAAATCGTATGGCTCATCCTCTTCCAGTGCCATCATAAACGCGTCGATTGCTTCCATTCCGTCAACGGTAACATCGCAATCCCCATACTTCGCAAGAAAATTCATCATAAATTTTCTTGTGACAAAATCATCTTCAGCTAAAAGTATTCTCATAACGCCTCTCCTTCTCTACCTTTACTTTATAGCGTTTACGCATTCTACTATTCGGGCCGGTATTGCCTCCAAACTTTCCTGATACATTACCGCACCCATGGTGTATGCCACCTGGGGCATACCATAGACTACACAGCTGGCCTCATCCTGACCTATGGTCAGGGCCCCCGCCTTCTTCATACTGAGTAATCCCTTGGCTCCGTCGGCTCCCATTCCCGTGAGAATAACACCGACTGCCCTGTCTCCCGCATATTGTGCCACAGAGTCAAAAATAACATCTACGGAAGGGCAATGACCGTTAACTCTCGGCCCTTCCTTAAGTTCAACCTTGTAGCCCGTACCGTCGGGAACAATCCTCATTTGTCTGTTGCCTCCCGGGGCTATCAGTAGCCTTCCCGGAATTATCTTGTCCCCGTCCTCGGCCTCCTTGAAGTCGCATCTGGAGTGGGAATTCACCCTCTCTGCGTACATCTTTGTGAAACCTTTTGGCATATGCTGAACAACCACTCCACCCGGAATGTCCGCAGGAAGCTGCTGAACCACGGCCAAAATAGCCTCAGTTCCTCCTGTGGATGCTCCGATGGCAAGTATCTTTTGTCTTGAGGCAGAGGGTTCGGGCCTGGTTCTGTCCCTTAACTCCGCAACCTTCTTGACATTTCCAAGTCTTGCCGTGGCTGCTATTTTTATTTTGCTCGGAAGATCGTTCTCAAGAAACTCCTTGGTTTGTTCCGGATCTCCCAGATCGCCCTTACAGACGAAATCAATTGCTCCCGCTTCAAGAGCCTCAAAGACCTTTTCACTCAAAGAGCTTATCATGACCACCGGTATGGGATACTGGAGCATCAGCTTCCTTAAGAACTCTATTCCGTCCATCTTTGGAAGCTCGATGTCGAGGGTCATAACGTCGGGTTTATAGGTCTGAATCGCATCCCTGGCCTCATAGGGGTCTCTGGCTGCTGCCACAACTGTGATTTCGGGATCCGAATTAAGGGACTTAACCAGCAGGTCTCTGAAGACTATGGAGTCTTCCACAACAAGTACCCTAATGGCTTTCATGTTATCCCCCTTTATTTAAACTGTCTTATTATCTTGGTAAAAACACTGTGGATATCTTCGCTGTACTTCTTGCCCACATCTTTTCCGATTATCTCAACCGCTTCATCCGTGGTAAACGCCTTACGATAGCTCCTATCCTCCGTGAGCGCACAGAATACATCCGCTATGGAAACTATCTGGGCAGAAAGAGGGATCTCATTTCCTGCCTTTCCTGAAGGATAGCCGGAACCGTCCCAGTTCTCGTGGTGGTTCTCCGCAATATCTATGGCCATCTTGATGTAGTCGTTGTAGTCGTTATAGCTTCCGATATCCTTAAGAATCTGAGCTCCCTTTGATGTGTGGGTTCTCATGAGCTCCTTCTCTTCATCGTTTAAAACATCCTTCTTTCCAAGGACTTCCATGGGAATGGTGATGTTTCCGATATCGCAAAGAGGAGCTGCTATCTCAATGGTGGATACGTAGCTGTCTGAGATTATCCTCTCATAGAGAGGGGATAGCTGCATTGCCTGGGTGAGAACCTTGCAGTTGTAGCGAAGTCTCTCCATGTGCTTCTCATCGTAGCTGGCATTCTTTCTGGCAACTCCCGCAAGTCCGTAGAGCACGCTCTTTTTCTCCTGCTCCATCTGCTTAAGCTGTTCCTTAACAGAAATTCGAAGCTTTCTGTTCATCTCAAGAAGATTGTGGGTTGCGTTGTAAACCTTAAGGTGAACACCTACCCTTGCCTTAACCTCCTCAGGGATAAAGGGCTTAGTAATGTAGTCTTCACTTCCGACCTCAAATCCCTTAACCACATCCTCAGGGGTATCATAAGCCGATATAAAGATAATGGGAATGTCCTTGTAGAGCATATCCCTCTTAAGCTTTTTGCATACTTCATAACCGTCCATCTCGGGCATGGAAACATCAAGAAGGATAAGGTTTGGCCTGGTGGTCTTAATGAGTCTTAAGGCTTCCTTACCATCCTCTGCCAGGATGGGCTTATGTCCCATATCTTCAATTATTCCGCTTAGAACAAAACGATTGACCTCAACGTCATCAACAATCATAACGTTGGCGGCACTCATTCTGATGTCGTCCACGGTCATCCCTCCTTGTAGTCACTTAGGTATTTCAAAAACTGCCCGTAATCCTCGACAACCTTATCGTAGTTTTCCTTCTGAACATTCATCTTAAGATGCAAAGTTGCGGTTCTGACTTCCTTTGGCGCATTGTCAACCAATTGCTTTACGGAGTCCGCAAACATCTCTGCCCTCTCCCAGTTTTGCATCTCAACGCAAAGGATTAATTTCGACAGTCTCTTCTCGATTTCCGAGATATTCTCTTCGCTTCCGAAGGCCTTGATTCCGCCCTCTTCTTCATTGCCTTCAGGGAGTTCCTCTTCCGCTTCCTCTATGGCCTCGAAGTCTTCGCCTACATCATCGAAATCATCCTCTTCCTCCTCTTCCTCAGAAGGTACTTCTACCCAGATGGAAAAGGAGAAAGTGCTACCCTTATTCTTTTCACTTTCACACTCGATAACGCCGCCCATCATCTCAACCAACTGCTTTGTGATATTAAGACCAAGGCCCGTTCCTCCAAAGTTTCTTGAAATGGAAGCATCGACCTGTGAAAAACTTTTGAATAATTTAGATAAATCTGCTTTTTCTATACCAATACCGCTGTCCACAACAATGAAGAAAAGTTCAACTTTGTTGCCGACTCTGGCGGTCTTGAAAATCTCCAATGCTATCTTTCCCACCGAAGTAAATTTGGTGGCGTTGGATAAAAGGTTATTCAGAATCTGCACGATTCTTAATTCGTCGCCTATGATAACGTCAGGCACCTCAGGCGATATGGAAACAAAGAAGTTAAGCCCCTTCTCATTGATTCGGCTGCTGTGGCTCTCCTTCACGTAATCTATCATGTCTCTGAAGTTAAACTCTCTGCTCTCCAGTGTGAACTTTCCTGCGGAAAGCTTTGAGAAATCAAGAATGCTGCTTATGATGTTATTCATGTTTTCGCAGCTTTTCTCGATAAGTGTAAGCTTTTTGATCTGCTCGGAATCCGTAACAACCGAAAGCAAATCTCTGGTGCTTCCCAGGATTCCGTTGACGGGGGTTCGAAGCTCATGGGTTACGTTTGCAACGAACTCGGTTTTCACCTTGTCCGCCTCCTGAACCTCTTCACCGGCGTTTGAAATCTCCCTCTTTAGGAACTCTTCCTGGGAGATGTTTAATCCCATAACAACGAAGAATCCCGGATTGCTCTTAAAAACCACTGCCCTGCAGTGAAAAAGAGTCTTATTCACACGATATGCGATTATATCTTTGGGATCGTCCGAAACCAGATCCTCCATTTTTTTCGGATGTCCTGTATCATCTAAAAACGCCGGGAAAACGCTGTATACGTTATGCCCCTCTGATTCATCGCCGTAACCCAGCTCTTTTCTGGCCTTCTTGTTTGTATAGGTAATGCTTCCGTCGTCCTTACAGACGATTATCATCTCCAGAGCGTAATCTGCAATCTCCGGATTAATGGCATCTAGCTTCATTTCATTCCCCCATAAATGCATTAAAGGAAAGCACCAAGGTCACAAGTCCCTGTCGCTCTCCCATAACTCTTTTACTGTATATTTTTTATTGCGTCGCACATTTTGGCGTACTCGTCTTTCAAAAGAGATATTTGCCTGTCGACTGCGTTTCTGTCAATATCAGCGGGGTTCTTACCTCTTATCAACTCGGTGATACTGCTGGCCACTACTCTTACAGGTTCAAGGCCCAGATTTCCTGCCGTGCCTTTAAGTGTATGGGAAAAAGAGAAAATTTCCTCATATTTTCCTTCGCTCTGTAATCTCAGAATATTTCCGTAGTTAACGTCATCCGGGAATTTCACCAGGAATTTTTCATACATTGATTCGTTATTCAAAAAGCGGTGAAGCGCGCCGTCGTAGTCAACTCCGGCCTCAATCAAGGTCATTTTTCCCTCTTCGTTCATAATGCCTCCGGGCTTTTCAAAGAATGATACACAATTTAGGTGTGTATATCGATTATACCGAATTTATACCGTATTTGCAAGCAATCGTCAGTTAATAAAGTTATTTAAAACACTTAATAATTCATCGATGTTTATGGGCTTTGCAACATGGGCATTCATACCGGCCTCATAGGCACGTAACCTATCCTCGTCGAAGGCATTTGCTGTCATGGCAATTATAGGAATTGTGGCCTTTGCGGGATCATCCATCTCCCTTATGGTCCTTGCTGCATCATAGCCGTTCATAACAGGCATCTGAATATCCATGAGAATTGCGCTGTAATAACCTGCGGGGTTCTTCTCCATTTTCTCGATGGAAATGTCTCCGTCCTCTGCGCTGTCCACAACAAGGTCCAAATTGGATAAGATTTCCACAACAATTTCTCTGTTAAGCTGGTTATCATCCACAAGGAGGACTCGCTTTCCGCCGAAATCGATGTTCTCAATGTTCTCAAGTTTCCTGGGTATATCTTCCTTGCTCGCGATAAAGAAGCCTATATTCATAATGAACTCGGTTCCGACCCCAAGAGTACTTTCTACTCTTATCTGGCCTCCCGCAAGTTCTACTATGCTTTTACAAATGGCAAGTCCGAGACCTGTTCCCTGAATGTTGTCACCCTGGGAATCGTGTTCTCTTATGAAGGCCTCAAAAGCATGGGCCTTAAACTCCTCGCTCATACCGATACCGTTATCCTTTATACGGACTTCGTACTCGGCCTTGGCAGGGTCGTTTGAGGGAAGCTCCGTAACGGTAAGTTTTACATATCCGCCGGGAGGAGTGAACTTATATGCATTTCCTATAAGGTTTAAGAGCACCTGATTGATTCTTAGGGAATCGGCATAGATATATTCGTGCTCTATTTTCTCCATATCCACAACAAACTCGATGTTCTTATCCTGCATCTGGGCAGTCATCATGTTGCAGACATTTTCCATTAAATTCATAACATCGATTGGAGCATTGTCTATGACAATCTTTCCGCTCTCAATCTTGCTCATGTCAAGGACGTCATTGATAAGCTTGAGAAGGTGCTCTCCCGATGATCTTATCTTTGCAAGGGAATCCTTTAATCTCTCCTCGTCATTCATGTACTTCTCAGCAATTCCCGTAAATCCTACAATGGCATTCATGGGAGTTCTGATATCGTGAGACATATTGGAGAGGAAGCGGCTTTTGGCAACGTTGGCTTCCTCAGCCCTTCTCTTAGCCTCCATAATCATCTTATGGTTATCAACCGCAAGCACAACGCCCATTACACAGATATAAACGTCAAAGCAGAAAAGCGTGGTGAAAATGGCGTTGGAGTGCTTAAGTACGTAATACTGTAACAGGTCGTAAATAAGGCCAAGGGCGCATAACGCCATGCCAAGAACCGTAACCGTCAATCTTGGCTCCGTGTTTCCCTTGATGGTTTCCATGCAGAGCACATAAATGATGAGGACTACGCTTGCGCCCATGCAAACATGGGATATTGGAAGGCTTTCTCTGAAGTCCACCAGGTTTAAGGCCTGAAGGAAAAGAACAGCCGCACATGCCACATTGTAAACGATGCAGGAATAATCAAGAATCTTGTATTCCCTGTTTAACATGCCCTTTAAGAACTGGATGAAGGGGAGCGGCAAAAATGCCAGCATGACTATCGACATGCAAGCCACAAGAATCGGGTAATTCGAGAATAAAAGGGGCGCAATTACCAAGTCCAGAATCTTCCAAACTCCCAGGAAAAAGGCGAAAACTCCAAGCATGAAAATGGAGTATCTCTCTTTTCTCTCCTTGATTACCACCCAGGACACCACTATAAATATCACGCCAAGAAGAAGAGGGATGAAGCCCAGGACCATCATGAAAAGGTCACCCCTCAAATACATGATGTATATATCTTTCTTGTCTCCAAGATAGATGGGAACAGAACCACCTACGGTCTGCTTGTAAACGGGCATGATTTCAATAACGACTTTTTTCCCGGAGTCCCATGGACCTAAATCGTAGAAGTTTACTTCGCTGGCCGGGGTTCGGCCCATGATATTGTCCTTGGAGCATTCAAGGGAATATCTGAGTTCTCCGTCCACGTAAAGATTTACGTTCTGGTGCACGGTATAGAATGCCAGGGTCTCGTTTCCCTTTTTAATCTCAGGAAGGATAAAGGTATAGTCCTCCGAGATGCCAACAGGGGCTTCCTCATTCTCGATAAGCTCGTACATTGCTGACACTTCCTTAATTACCCTTTGGGAGCCTTCCGGATTGTAGACCTTAATGGAAGATGTCTTCGCAACTACTATGAAGATGATAATCGCGAATGCAAGGAGTCCGAAGTATATAATTGTGTTGATACGTACCAGATTGTTTTTTTTCATTATCTTTGCGCCCTACCGCTTATTGAATAGAAAAAGCTGAATTCGGGATAAACCCTGTTTCTTCCGCTGATTTTGGCTTTGTAAAGGTTCTCGTCAGCTTTCTTAATCCACTCATCCGCAGACATACCGTCTCTGTACTCTGCCAAGCCCGCGCTGAAGGTAATGGTGCTCTTTGGAGCAAAGCCAAAGCGCTTTCTTCTGAATTGCTCCAAAAGAGTCATAGCCTTCTCATGAGCCTCCTTAAGAGTGCACTCCTTAAGAATGATGACAACCTCCTCGCCGCCGTATCTGCAAGGAACCACGTTTTTACGACCCATCTCCCCAATGGAATCTGCCAAGAAAATAAGAACCTCATCACCGCACTGATGCCCGTAAGTATCGTTGATTTTTTTGAAATGATCAAGGTCGATCATGACAATACTCATGGGCCTTGACTCATCAAAGTTACTTATGAGCTGATCGATGATTTTGTCCATACCGCCTCTGTTATAAATACCCATAAGAGGGTCAAGGCGAAGTTTGTAGAGAAGTTCTTTTTCCCTGTTTGAACTGTTGGATATTACGAAGAATTGCTCCCTTACGTATCTGATAATAAGTCTTGTGGCCACATAGGACATCCAAAGGATTATGAGTCCGATATTTATATCCACAAGAACAGAAAATGACTGCGTTCCACTCCTTGCGTGGAAAAATCCTGAAACAAGGGTGGAAATGCAGCCCAAAACTGTCAGTCTTAATGAAATTCTTTCGTCAGCAAACAAAGCGGACATGAAAACCGCTAAGCACGGCAGGCAAAAAAGCGCGCCGCAATTATAGTGAATCATCTGTTCACTGCAGCAGATAACCAAAAGAAGAACACAGGTCCATGCATTCTTCACTCCGTTAGACGCGGATTTGGATGTGATTCTGGTTCTTACGGCCAAAATTGCCAAGGCGTCCACAACTATCGGAAGATAGAAATGTGCTGCCCTGTATGAAGGCCCTGTGGCAAAGGAGTCACTGAACAGCAAATCCGCCGAGTACAGCAATACCTCCGATGCCAAACAAACAATTGCAAAGAAGACGGATATTGAGAAGAAATCCTTTCTCCATCTCGCCTGCAAATTATTGATACCGCTCATAAAAACCTCTTTTACTTATCCTCTCCGGATTTTAATCTGCCGAATAACCCCTTGGTATAGAAGTTCTCGCGATCAGCCTTCATCTTAAGTTTCATAAGACTCTTGTTGACCTTGGCAACATCTATGGGTTTGGGAATATGGTCGTCCATTCCGCAGGCCATAGCCCTTCTTCTGTCTTCCTCAAATACATTTGCGGTCATGGCCACAATAGGTATCTTCGCAAGTTCTTTATCCTTAAGGCCTCTGATTGCCTTGGTAGCTTCATAGCCATCCATAACAGGCATCTGAACGTCCATAAGTACTGCTCCGTAATAACCGGCTTCGGAATTCTCCACCAGTTCAACGGCCTCTGCACCGTTAAGCGCTGCCTCAACTTCATATCCCTCATCAAGGAGAAGCTCAATAGCAATCTCTCTGTTCATCTCGTTGTCTTCTACAAGGAGAACTCTCTTGAATACAGGGCTATCTGGAACTGCACTGTCGTCAGCCGCCGCAATTTCTTCTTCCTTGGAAGCATCAACTTTAAGATGAAGGGTAATGGTAAACTCCGTACCCTTATTCTGTTCACTCTCCACAGAGATTGTTCCGCCTAAGATGTCAACCATGCTCTTAGTAATGGCAAGGCCAAGACCCGTTCCGATAACACCGCTGTCTGTAGAGTTTCTCTCTCTTGTAAAGGTCTCGAAAATGTGCTCCTGGAACTCTTTGCTCATTCCGATACCGTTATCTTTTACCTTAAATATGGTTGTAATAAAGTCTTGCTGGGTTGCTTCCTTCTGGAGGCATGTAAGCTCAATCTTTCCGCCGGAAGGTGTGAACTTAACGGCGTTACTTAGAAGGTTCATAAGAATCCTGTTAAGCTTCTTGGAATCTGCCACAACCCAGGGCTGTATAACCTCGGAAGTGTTAACCTCAAACTCAAGGTTCTTTCCGTCCATTTCACCCTGAATCATGGTATGCATATCGCTTATGAGGCTGTTGACATTGCAACTGGTCTCCTCAATCTCCATCTTCTCGTTCTCGATACGGCTCATATCGAGAATATCATTAATAATGGAAAGAAGAGTCTCAGAAGACTTGGTAATCTTCTTTAAGCTGTCCCTTAACTTGTCGGGATTCTCCATGGATTTGGCCGCAATGGTGGTGAAACCTATGATTGCGTTCATGGGGGTTCTTATGTCATGGGACATGTTGGATAAGAACTGGCTCTTTGCCTTGTTGGCTTCCTCGGCCGCCTTAAGGGCATCTCTTAAAAGAAGCTCGCTTTCCTTATCCTTATCTATGGTCTTAATGAGTGTCATCTCAAGGATGTCTTCACTCTGATGATTCTTGACAAAAACTACGTTGGTCTCAACCCAGTGCACATGTCCAAGATCGTCCGACTGTCTGTGCTGGAGTTTAACCAGAGTCTCGCCTCTCTCAAAGGCCTCAAGAAGAGCCTTTCTGTTGAAGGTCTCGGTAAATTTGGTTCTCTCAGCCTCGTCGGGAATTGACATGGCCGTATACTCTATGAGTTCATCAAATACGCCCTCATTGCTGGAAGGTGAGAATACATTCTCGCCATAGTCAACCATGTGGAACTCGTTCTTCGACAGGTTGGCAAAGAAGCAAAGAGGATATACCGTATTAATTGCCGTTGCAAGAAGGTCATGATCCAGTCTGGAATGTGTTTCCTTCTCCATAAGTTCTTCTTCTGTAACGTTGGAGCCTAAGAACCTGGAAATCATAATGGAGCAGTATCCGTCTTCGTCAGTGGAAGATACCTTATACATTACGTATTCTCCCTGCTCCTTACCGGGCTTAACGTGGGTGATTTCTTCACCTATCATTGCGGCCCTGTAATTGTATTCTCCCCATTCCTTCGGAGCGTCGGGACGTAACTCGTACAATTCCGCTCCTAAAACCTCATCGCAGGGTTTGCCCAGTTCCTCGCAAAGAGCCTCATTGGCATACACAAACCGATGTGTAATCCCCTCAGGTCCCTCTTCGACTTCTAACACACCAAAAGCAGTAGGAATCAATTTGCCAATTTTTTGTAATTCTTCATGAGATAGCATAAAATGCCCTCCTTTTTCAGGCTACTCCCACTTTTAAGCGAGATTATACAGATTTATGTTACCATAAAAATTACAAATTTGAAAGCCTCTATTAGTACAATGTGTTATTTTTTTACTGAGTTTTTAGAAAATTATTGTACTTTTCACTCTTTTATTGTAAAATTATTGTGATACCCGAAAGGAGGATGTCCATGTTAGCAACACTAATACCTTTATTTGACGAGAACATCTCAGTTAAGGCATACTCTCTTTTTTCACAAAAGAAAAATCTATTCTTAAACCCCTCGCTTGCAGGAACGGGATACAATGACGGAGCCGGAAATATCAACGGTCTCGACATTATCGACAGTATCGGAATCAACAATCTTGTAAGCGGTGCGGATGTGTTTGTACCCGTTACAGACATATCGCTTTTCACAGGCATTGAGAATCTGTGTAAGGCCCCGGCGGAAAGAATAGTTCTTCTCATAGATAATTCCGTAAAGCCCGAGGAACAGTTCATCAAAAGAATTAAAGACCTTCGTTCCAAGGGATATAAATTCGCAATCAGAAAATTAACCATAGCGGACTTTGAGCCCTACAGACAGATTCTTCTTCTGATGGACTACATTCTCCTCAACCACAGAAAGCTTGTAATAGGAAACGCCAAGATTTATTTCTCAAAGATGTATCCCAACATCAAGCTGGTTGCCTGTGGTGTGGATACAATGGACGACTTCAAGATGCTCAAGAAGTCCGGCGGCTATTCCTTCTACGAAGGAGACTTCTACAGACTGCCGATTACCAAAGGGGCTACAGAGGTTTCTCCTCTAAAGACCAACTACATTGAGCTTCTTAATATTGTAAACGGACCTGACTTTGATCTTACGGATGCAGCTGATGTAATCGGAAGAGATACAGCACTTGTTATCTCACTCCTTGAGATAGTTAACCGAATCGCAGTTAACTCCGAGATCACTTCCATAAGACATGCGGCTGCAATGCTTGGTCAGAAAGAACTGAAGAAGTGGATTACCACCGCAGTTACCAAACAGCTTTGCGATGATAAGCCAAGCGAAATCTCCCGTACGTCACTTCTCAGAGCGAAATTCGCCGAGAACCTTGCAAACCTTTTCGATTTGGGCGCTCAGTCACAGGAATTGTTCATGATGGGACTATTCTCAATCATCGATATCATCCTCGACAAGCCCATGAAGGAAGCCCTTGAAATGCTTCACGTTTCCAAGAACGTCCAGGATGCTCTTGTAGACGGCACCGGCCCCTTCGCTCCCGTCATCGAGTTCATACAGGGTTACGAAGTTGCCAACTGGGCTTTAATAGACAGGGTGATGCTCATGAACCACCTGGAATCCGATTCCGTATACGTTGCATACATCGATTCCCTCAAATGGTTCAAGACACTCTTCCCTGAGAAGAAATAGGTGCAAACGGGGACAGGCCCCAACTGCACGTCCAAAGGATGTGCAGTTGGGGCCTGTCCCCGTTTGCACCTATTTGAACCCTATTTACACAACAAAGAAACGCCTACGAATCCGTAGGCGTTTCTTCAGGCACAGTAAAGTAAAGTATATCAAAGAACAAACACATGAACACTATTTTATGGCAAATATCTCTCCCTCGAAATCCAAAACACAAAGACTTTACTTTACAAAAGGGGGTTGAGCAAGTTCCCGTCTTCCTCAACTATTAACATGTTAAATCGGTTTAGTATAGTTGTCATGACCCCTTAGGGGCTATTTTGCAAAATTATTTGTTTAATCGCAGTTTTTCGGCCAAAATTATTCTCTTATTTTTGTCGTTACCCTTAATTCCCACCTTGTCAAAAATATTTTTAAGATGGTTCTTAACAGTGTAATCGGAAAGCATAAGTTCCTCTGCAATCTCCTTATTGGTGTATCTGGATGCCGCCAATTTGGCTACTTCCCACTCTCTCTCCGTAAGGTTGTAGCTCTCGTCCACATCGTTATAAGCATTAAGGATCATCTCCTTAGACTCTCTGTAGCCATCGGATATTCTAAGAATAGCCCTTGCGAACTCCTTATATCCTCCTTCCAGATCCATGACTCTTAAGGTATCACAGATGCAGTCGCATACCTCAACGAAAGGCATGATAATCTGATCGGGAATTGCCAGATCCATTGCCTTCATTACAAAGCTTCTTGCTTCCTTGGTATGGCCCATAGAATTGTGGGATACTGCGAGCTGTAAATATTCGTACAAAAGGGCCAGGGGCATGTTGCACTGCTCCATAAAGGGAATGTACTCGAATTCCGTAGCTGCAACTCTTGCGTACTCTCCCTTGGCTATAAGGCATTCATTCTTAATAATGTAGAACTGGGCTCTGGCCTGGAATGTCACATACTCGTCTACATTTTCATCAAAGAGCCAGTCAGGAATGGGCCTTGGCACAATAAACTGTCCGATAAACCAGGATTCCATCATGTCACAGGTGTTTCTAAGCTCGTAATCACCGATTTCCGCCAGAAGTTCTTTGCACCTGTCAAAAATCTTGGTACATCCTTCGTAATCACCTCTATATACAGATATTCTAAACAGCAGAAACTCCGCATCCAAAATAATGGAGTACTGTTTCTTTCTCTTGGCAGCTGCCAAAGCCACGTGATACTCGTACTCTGCATCCACCATATTTCCTGTCATATACGCTGCTTCTCCGGCAAAAACCGCATCCGCTCCACTTCCGTGACCATCCGTAAGCTGACAGTATCCGGAAATTCCATCCCTGATGGAATCGGTCTCTCTTCTAAGGTCTCCGGGACTTCTGTGGTACATCATCATAATGGAGGGTGCTCCAAAAGTCCAGGCAGCGTCCCTGTTTACAACCTGTGAAGTCCTGGTCAAAAGAGTCAGTGCCCTTCTCTGGCACACGTTCATTAACGTATAGTCGTTAAAGGCCAAAAATGACGAAAGGATTTCCCTTTCTCCGTGGATGTTGTTCTTCTCCTCCTCGGAAAGGGTGGTATTCTCCTTAATTGCCTCAACCAGAATATCGGAAACGTATCTCATCTCCGGAATACATCTTGCCGCAAAGGATGAAAGCATGAAGGAAAGCAGGGCATAAGGATGCTCTTTAAGGACTTCCTTAGGGCAGCTCTTAACCCATCTCATAATGATGTGCTTTCTTGAAGGGTCAAATCCCCTTCCCTTTCCCTTATCCTCCTCAACGCAGGATAAAAGAGCATCATAATCCCCGGCACGCTCGTAGTTCTTCTCAGCCTCCATATAGTCCTTCTTGGACTGCTGCCAGCTTGCCAACCTGAAGAAAATCTTCTTTTTCTCATCTTCATCAAGGGCACCAAAATGCTCCAACGCACAGTTTCTAAGCATACTGTGATATCTGTAGATACCATCAATTCCCTTTTTGATAAAGGAGTTATCATCTGTAAGAGGATCCAGAATCTCGTCTATTCCCTCTTCATTCCACATATACTCAGCCTGGTCCTTGGTAAAACCGTCGGTCAAGGAATTTATAATAAGGAATCTCCTTTTCTTAGCGGATAATTTCTTTAAAACCAGCTGCTCCATAAGGTTTGTGGAATCAAGCATCTCATCGTTCCACACACCGGTTTGGGCATAGTCCTTGAGTTTAAGGTAAATCAAAGAAATCCATCCCTCGCAGGTTTCATTAATCTTGTGGAGCTGCTCATCGGAAATCTCCAGTCCGCAGGCATCCACATACTCTCTCAGATCCTCATCCGTAAGCTTAAAATCCTCCGAATTCATCTGGTAGAGGTTGCTTCCGCATCCAAGAATCTCACTTTCGGAAAAAATACGGTTTCTCGAAACCAGGATAAAGTGGAAATTCTTCGGCAGTCTCTCGGAGAGAATAAGAATAATGCTTAAAACCGGCACATCTTCCATAAAGTGCAGGTTATCAAAAATCAAATAAATGGGCTCATCCCTAAGAGACCATGTCTCAAGAACGATATCCGCTACAATTCTGACCTCGTGTGAGTTCTGAGGAAAATGAATTTTGTCCAGACGTTTTATAAGGTTCTCGTTTATGGCAAGAAGACGTCTTAAATCCGCCCAGAAATCTGCAGGATTATCGTTAAGAATCTCCTGTCTCATTATGAGTGCGGAGGGGTGTTTCTTCTTAATTTCATCTGTGCACCACTTGATAAAGCTGGTTTTGCCATAGCCCATGGGCGCCACGATGGAAGAGATTCTGCCCTCAGCGATTTCATCAAGGCTGTCTCTTAAATGCTTCGTTATAAATACGTCGTTAAGATGTGGATACTTCCTCATTGTTACCCTCCGTCTCAGTCAGTCTTTGAAAGCGAAAAATCATCTAATGTTCCCCAACTTCCGGGGTTACCCTTTACTCTCACGCCTACTATAAGCGTGTCTGTCGTAATCTCTATATTTCTTATGATGGGGTTCTTCCAGTTAACCCATCCGTCGTTCATAAAACTCTCCGAATAAACCATGTCTCCGTCTGCAACTACGTAAAATTCCAGTGATGCGGTATCATCAAAATCGCCGCCCTGGGAAAATACCGAGGCCTGATAGATTCCGGGTTCAAGACCCGTAACCGTCTGCTCAACGGAGAAATTCATTGCATCCTTTGACCAGTAATGGAAGGCAAAATCGCCGCTATGAGCGTCTGCTGATTTTTCCTGATAGTCAGTGGGATCACTCCCATTATTCTCCACGTTGACGGTCCACATGCTTCTGTCGGTATCCTCAAAACTTGGATTGGCAAGAAGATTGGCGTAGCCGATGGTCACGGTGCAGATTACCTCATCGCCGGATTCCGCCGTACCCTTAATCTTGTACCTGCCCTCTCTTGTGGTGTCCACCGTTATGATGTCGTTCTCGTCCCAGGCCACCTTGACATTTCCGTTCTTGGTGCGGTCCGTATGAACTGCAGGTATAAAGCTTGGCAGGCTAAGCTTCTGGCCCGTGGTGACGCTGAGCTCGCAGTCCGGAACATAGTCGATCTTGTCTTCACAGATGGTTCCGTAGGTTAAATACTGATATACATTCAAAGTCTCAAGGGGGTGACCCTCGAAATCGAAAAGCGCCTGATTGTCCCAGGAACAACCGCCGTAATTTCTGCCCACATTGGCGGGGTCATATTCCGAGGCATAGCTTGTGGCCCAGCCGCTGCCGTAAGTTTTCCAGATTTCCGCATTGGCGATGGCATCGCTGCCCACAGGAATCCAGATTCCGCCCCAGTAGAAAACTCCAAGGCCCTCCGCCTCTTTGACCATGGCGCACACATCCCTGATTTCATTGGCCTGGCCCTGGAGGGATGCCGAATAGCCGTCGGCGGGAAGGGGATCATCCATGCTGTTTCCGTAGCCGTCACCGTCCTTTGTGGTGTAAGGGTATGAGGTCTCGGCCACCATAACGTCCTTGCCATGGTTGCTCTTTATATTTCTAAGTACGGATTTCACCTTATCAAACTCACCGTGCCAATAGGGATAGTATGATATGGCAAAAACGTCGTAATCCAGGTTATTCTCCTCCAAATTACTTACTACCCACTCCATACCGTCATAATCGCCTGCATCGGTGTAGTGAACCGCAATCTTAACTTCTTTCTTTTCTTTCTTGTTGTAATCCCTTACCGCAAAGGAGCCGGCCTTAAGTAGCTCCATGACATTGGCATTGTTCTTCTCGCCTGCAAGTCCATTGTTTATCTCGTTTCCGATCTGGACCATGCCCACGTCAACCCCTGCTTTATTAAGGAATTCCAGACTCTCGTAAGTAAACTCATACAAAGCGTTTGCCTTATCCTTAATCTTTAAGCCTCTCCAGGCCTTGGGACAAAGCTGCCTTGCAGGGTCCGCCCAAAAATCCGAATAGTGGAAGTCGATAAGCACCTTCATGCCATATTCCGTGGCACGCTTACCAAGGGCAATTGCGGTATCAAGGTCGCAATTACCTCCTCCGTATCCGTTTCCTTCCTCATCATAAGGATTGTTCCATACTCTGATTCGCACATAATTGACCCCTGAATCTGCAAGAGTTTTCAGGCAATCCTGCTCGGTTCCGTCAAAAGAGTAGAACTTTACTCCGCTTTTTTCCAAAGAAAGAAGCTCTGAAACATCTACTCCTCTTATAAAGTCTTCGCCGATTCCTCTTACGCTCTCCACACAGATTTCAGACTCTATAGCCTCTGTGGGGGGAGTGTAAACGGTTTTCCCCTTCATGCAGGATACCATTGTCATACTCATAATCGCAGTCAGTCCAAGGGTGATAATCTTCCCTTTTCTTATCATCATTTTACCCCGAATTAAAACCCTCATTATCTTTTTCTGGTTTTTTGACATAGCCACTAAATGGCTACATTTAATTATAGCAAAAGACTTGAATTTTGGTCAATGTTAGGGGGTTGACTTTTATTTGGGTGCTTGATAGAATCTGTCATGAAGAGCGTGAGCGGATTATAATGGTTTATAATCTGTTTAAGCTCTTTTTTGTTTTGTAATTCAGGAGGCAAAGCGGTATGAGTCGCAAAGAAAAGAGAGTTAAAGTAAAACTTACTGCAGAAGAAAAGAAAGCTAAGAGAAAGGCATTCAGAGGCAGAGTCGGAAGATTCCTTAAGGGCCTTGCCATGGAAATCATCGGCGGCACTCTTGTTGCCATCGGAATTTATAATTTCGCTGTCAACGCCAACTTCCCTGTCAGCGGATTTTCCGGAATCTCACTTATTTTATATAAGCTGTTTAACGTTCCCATCGGTTTGAGCACCATCATCATGAATGTTCCTGTGGCATTCCTTTGCTACAAGCTCATAGGCAAGAGATTCTTTTTCAGTTCTCTTCGCTGTATGCTGGTGTCATCCCTTATTATCGACTACCTGGCGCCCCTCCTTCCCACATATAACGGAGACAGGCTTTTGGCAGCCATTTGCTGTGGCGTTTTCTCGGGACTTGGATATACACTTATTTATATGCAGAATTCCTCCACCGGTGGAACGGATTTCATCATAATGGCTATAAAGGCTTTAAAGCCCCACATCGGCATCGGTCGAATCACCTTCATCATCGATGGTTTGATTATCCTTGTGGGAGGATTTTTGTTCTCAGATATTGACGGTATTATTTACGGTATCATCGGAAGCTACATCATCTCCCTTATTGCCGACAAGCTTATGTACGGCATTAACTCAGGAAAGATGACCATGATAGTAACCGACGAAGGCCGAAAGGTTTGTAACCTTATAGATGAAACCTGCGGTCGTGGTTCCACCATCATTCAGGCCGAGGGTGGATATAAAGGCGATAACAGAGAGGTTGTGCTTTGTGCATGCAGTGACAAGGAAATGTACGGCGTACAAAAAGCCGTAAAAGAAATGGATCCCGACTCCTTCATGATTGTCCTCGAATCTAACGAGGTTCACGGTGAAGGCTTCAGGACCCTGCATCTTGGAGAGAAGGAGTAATCCTTCTCTTTTTTATTTCGGTTATTCTGTTCTTTGATTTCCTAGAATTCTATGTCAGATAGTGATTTCCGTCCATTTACCCTGTCTGAACCTTATAGTTGACAGGATAAATCTTCCCACCTGATCCGCCAAAACTCCAACCCATATTCCGATGATTCCAAATCCCAGAGAGATTCCAAAAACATATGAGAATATGGTTCTGATTACGGTTACACAAAGGATTGAAACCATAGCGGTGTAGAGAGTATCCCCGGCACCTCTTAAGCAGCCCATGTTGATAACCTGAACAATCTGGAAGATACATACAAAGATTATAACTCTCATAATGGAGACTCCGATTTCAACTATATGCTCTTCCTTAAAGAACAGGCTCATAAGGCCTCTGGCTCCAAAGTAATAAGCGCACGTCAAACAAACGGCTATGCAAGCTCCCAGAAGTTTACAGGTCCTGCCATATTCCTTCGCAAGCTCCTTGTTCTTCTCTCCGAGACTTCTTCCGATAAGAGCTACGGCTGTGGCCTGTAATCCGTCACCAAAGGAGAAGGAAAGTCCAAGAAGGTTCATTCCCACCTGGTGAGCCGCCATGGCATCTGTTCCCTGCTTGGCTGCCATAATGGCTGTCAGCATGAAACCGATTCTCATAAGAATTTGCTCGGCAAAAACACTGTAACCTATTTTCACAATAAGACCGAGGGCCTCAAGGGACGGTCTTATTTTATTTTCAATAATATACTGGATGTTGATGAATCCATCCTTTTTCGTAATGGAAATAACGCTCATTACGCTGGCAACCACGGTACCAAAAACTGTGGCTACCGCCGCTCCCACGATTCCAAGTTTCGGGAATCCCAGATGTCCCCCAATCAAAAGATAGTTAAATATGATATTAACCGTGTTGGAGGTTACGTTGGTTGTCATGGTGATTCTTGTGTTTCCGGCACCTCTTTGCGCAGAGTTAATGGCCATCTGTACACAGTTAAACACCATACCGCCCATTATAATGCTAAGGTAAGTAACCGCACTGTCGTGAGTCTCGGCCGTTGATCCGCAAAGCTCAATGATGGGGCTTGCATAAACCACAAATAAAGTGCTTATTACGGCAGCCGCCACCAAAACAAATGCAAGGCTCGTTACCAGAATTACATGAGCTTCCTTCTGGCGCCTCTCACCTCTTCTTCTTGCCACCAGTGCCGATATGGACACATTAAGAGCGAAGAATAAGGACAGTCCCATAAACTTCGGCTGCGTCGTCAATCCTACCGCCGCAACCTCTTTTGAGCCCATGCTGCTCACCATCAAAGAGTCAATCAAGCCCGCGAAAGCCACAAAGAATGACTCTACAATCGCCGGCCACGCCATGTTGATGGTAATCTTTATTTTATCCTTATGATATCCCTTAAATAAGTTTCTTATTGCTTCCATTCCTGTTTACTCTTTTCAAGCTTCACTTCCCTCTTCTGTTTCGGGTCATGATTAGTTATCTTGGCACTTTTTCCCATCATTGTCAACGCAATATCTCTCATTCTTCTTTGCCAATCTTGCTCCCTCTGCCTCCGCCTTCTCACTTCTCTGCTTCCGCCTGCCTTTTGCTCGCCTATCTCGCTGCTTCCGCCTGCCTTTTGCTCACCTCCCGCTTGCTTTTTCCTCCCCTTACGCTTGCCATTTCCTCTTCTTACATCACGCCGCGGCCCGATTTTTCATAATAAATCACAATCTTTTCCTTTTTATTATGAAGAATTTGGCACCCAAATTTTCGACTTATGTAATAAATCTCTAAATTTCTTATTTCATTATGCCTCCCAGCTGCCCGGTACAGTTCGCCCACTCATAATAGAATCAACAATCTATAAATCCATTATGATTCTCTGGCAAAATCAGCATCATCTCCTATGTAATAAAACCAAATATATTCAAATCTATTATGAGCATGTAATTTTGAACTCCTGATTTTCTTCATAATAAAAGAAGAAAAAGCTTCATTTATTATGTGAAAGGCGGACAAATCCGAATTATTCTTGACACGAAGGGGTGAAACCCATATAATATCATTTGTGGGCGCTTTATTGCTTTAAAGCGTTACGCTTTAAAGCGAATCGAAGCCGATGGTTTGTGATTCAGAATAAGTACCGCCCATGACACACATTAGAGTATTTGGAGGATTTCTAAATGATTAAGGTATTATTGCTTTTAATCTTCTTTGGCGTCATGATTGCCGTAGGTCTTTACTCACGTAAGACAGCAACTGACGTTAACGGATTCGTACTTGGCGGAAGAAGTGTAGGTCCCTGGCTTACAGCTTTTGCATATGGTACATCTTACTTCAGTGCGGTTGTATTCGTAGGATACGCCGGACAGTTTGGTTACAAATACGGCCTCTCCTCTACATGGATTGGCTTGGGTAATGCGATTATAGGTTCACTTATGGCCTGGGTTGTTCTCGGAAGAAGAACAAGAGTTATGAGTAAGCACCTTCAATCAGCAACAATGCCTGATTTCTTTGGAAAGCGCTATCACAGCAAGGCAATAAGAATTGTATCTGCTTTGATTGCGTTCATCTTCCTTATTCCTTATACATCATCTGTTTATAACGGACTTTCAAGACTTTTCGGAATGGCATTTGATGTTCCCTACACAGCTTGTGTAATTGTTATGGCACTTCTTACCGCCGTATATGTAATCCTTGGCGGTTACATGGCAACAGCCATCAACGATTTCATTCAGGGAATTATCATGCTGTTCGGTATTGTTGCGGTAATTCTTGCTGTTCTTAATTCAAACGGCGGATTTTTTGCAGCTTATACATCCCTTTCAGCACTTGACAGTGATGTTGCAGTAACCGAGGGCTTAAGAGGTGCTTACACATCCTTCTTCGGTCCCGATCCTGTAAACCTTATGGGTGTAGTTATTCTTACTTCCTTAGGTACATGGGGACTTCCTCAGATGGTTCAGAAATTCTACGCTATCAAGGATGAAAGAGCTATCAAGACAGGAACCATCATTTCCACATTCTTTGCTGTAGTTGTAGCAGGTGGTTGCTACTTCCTCGGCGGATTTGCAAGACTTAACGATGTCAGCGAAATTACAGTAGACGGAAAGATCGTTTATGACGCAATCATTCCCAACATGCTTTCAAAGCTTCCTGAGCTTTTAATCGGTGTTGTAATTGTTCTGGTATTATCCGCATCAATGTCAACACTTTCAAGCCTTGTTCTTACATCAAGCTCAACATTGACTCTTGATCTTATCAAAGGCAATATGAAGAAAGACCTTGATGAGAAGAAGCAGGTTTTTATCATGAGAATATTCATTATCGTATTCATCGTGGTATCTGTAGTTATGGCCCTTAATCCTCCCACATTCATCGCACAGCTCATGGGTATTTCTTGGGGTGCTTTGGCAGGTGCTTTCCTTGCTCCTTTGGTTTACGGCCTCTACTGGAAAGGCGTTACAAGAGCAGGTGTATGGGCCGGCTTCATTTCAGGTGTGGGCATTACAGTTGCAAACCTTTTCTTAAACTTCATGTCACCCATCAATGCAGGTGCCCTTGCAATGGTTGCAGGACTTGTGGTTGTTCCCTTGGTTTCATTTGTAACACCTAAGCTTGATCAGGGCGAGATTGACTTCTCCTTCAAGTGCTACGAGAAGAAGAAAGTCGTTGAAGAGAAGATTGCTCTTCCTGATGACGTAATCGCAAAAGATTGATTATGACATAATAAAAGGCCGAATGCTTACGCATCCGGCCTCAGAGTGAAGACAAAGGGAAATGAGAATCGAACAGCTCATTTCCCTTTTTTATCTTTTCTGCCTTCATTAAAACAGATTTGAACGCATGAAAGTAAAAAAGCCTACCCTTTAGGCAGGCCATAATCCCCATTCTTGCT
>JAFZSQ010000040.1 GCA_017619295.1 Lachnospiraceae bacterium | reverse complement strand
AGGCTACCGAGGGAACCAATCAGTGGGAGATCAAGGTTGACATCGCTCTTCCTTGCGCTACACAGAACGAGCTTAACCTTGACGACGCTAAGAAGCTTGTTGCTAACGGCGTAATCGCAGTTTGTGAAGGCGCTAACATGCCTACAACTCTTGAGGCTACTCAGTACTTACAGCAGAACAAGGTATACTTTGTTCCCGGTAAGGCAGCTAACGCAGGTGGTGTTGCTACATCAGCTCTTGAGATGAGCCAGAACTCTGAGAGACTTTCATGGACATTCGAGGAAGTTGATTCCAAACTTCACGACATCATGGTTAACATTTTCCACAACCTTGATGATGCAGCTAAGAAGTACGGCAAGGCAGGCGACTATGTTGCAGGTGCAAACATTGCAGGCTTCTTAAAGGTTGCTGATGCTATGAAGGCTCAGGGAATCGTATAAATATCAGAAGGCATTATATGGAAATTATTAGGCATTTATAATACAATGATTTCTGTATAGACTTTACGAATGCTTAGGGTGTCATTGGATATCTGCAGTTTGTAGATTCTAAGACACCCTTTTTATTTGGTAATTACTTTTTCTAACGGAGGAAAAACATGAAAACCAGAGAAGACATAATGAGAATGATTGATGAAGAGGGAGTGGAATTTATCCGACTTCAGTTTACGGACATTTTTGGCGGCTTGAAGAATATCGCCGTAACACCCGGTCAGATGGATAAGGTATTTGGAAACAAATACTGTTTTGAGGGCTCATCCATATTCGGTGACAGGTACTATTTTGAGGACAAGCTTTATCTTTATCCTGTACTTGATACCTTTATGATTCTTCCCTGGAGACCTCAGCAGGGCAAGGTTGCAAAGATTGTCTGCGATGTTTGTCTGGCAGACGGAACACCTTTTGAATTAAGCTCTCGTTTCATCCTTAAGAAAGCTTTAAAGGCAGCTTCCGAAAAAGGATATAAAGCTTTGGTTGATCCTGAGTGCGAGTTTTTCCTTTTCCATACAGATGAGAATGGTTTACCCACCACACAGTCACATGAGCAGGCAGGATACCTTGATGTAGGTCCTGTGGATTTTGGCGAAAATGCAAGACGTGATATCGTATTGATGCTTGAGGAGATGGGCTTTGAAATTGAATCATCTCACCACGAACATGCACCTGCTCAGCACGAGGTTGATTTTAAGGAAGAAGAGGCAATGAAGGCTGCAGATAATATTGAGACCTTCAGATTTGCCGTTCGTTCCATTGCTAAAAGATTTGGATTGTATGCGACATTTATGCCTAAGCCCAAGGCAGATGTGGCAGGTTCAGGCATGCATACAAACATTAATCTTTTTAAAGCAAACAGAAGTGTCTTCAGAAATGCAGACGGCTCTGCAACTGATGAAGCATATTTCTTTATAGGTGGAATTTTAAAGCATGCCAAAGCTTTGGCTGCAATAGCAAATCCTACAGTCAATTCATATAAGAGACTTATCCTCGGTACAGATGAAATCAATAAGATTACCTGGGCTGAAAAGGGTGAGAGAACTCTTGTTAAACTCTTAAACGGAATAGATGATACAAAGGTAGAACTTCGCTTCCCTGATGGGGCAAGCAATCCCTACCTTCTTTTGGCAACCTGTATTGCCGCAGGTATTGACGGAATCGAGAAGAAGATTAATCCAGGCAAGGAGTTTGACGTGGCTAAGGTTAATGGCAAGTATGATATTTTGCCTGAGAATTTGAGTGATGCAATCAATGAATTGAAGAAGGATAAATTCATTGTTGATGTTCTTGGGAAAGAATTTGTTGAAATTTATTCCAAGATCAAATGCGATGAGTGGAATGATTATATGAAAGAAGTTTCCGAGTGGGAAATTAACACATATCTCGCAAGAATGTAAGGGAGGAGACCAATGGGCCTTGTTTTGGTAGCAATGCCCAAATTGGCAGATTCCCAGCGAATAGCTGACATCATAAGAAACAGCGAGATCCCTGCCGATCCCGTGACATGTACGACGGGGTCGGAAATACTTCGTAAGGTGGAAGACACGGACGTAGACCTGGTAGTAGGTACAAAAGCTTTTTCCGACATGGGCTTTGAAGAGTTGTTAAACTACCTGCCGCCAAATGTGAAATATGTGCTTTTGACAAAGGATACGACGTTAAACTATTATTGCGATAACCTGGTGAAACTTCTGATGCCATTCAAACCTTCCGACTTTATAAGCACCCTCATGATGCTGCTTCCTGACATGGTTTACAGGAGCAGGCGAAAACCTAAGAGGAGCGAGAAGGAGCAGGAGGTCATTGATGAGGCAAAACGAGTTTTGATGGATCGTAATGAGATGACTGAACCGGAGGCTTTCCGATACATCCAGAAGACCAGCATGGATACGGGACGAACGATGATAGAATCCGCTCAGATGATTCTTATGTTAAACAGCGAATGATTTTGTTTACCGGAACTCCAATTTGGTGTATTGTATTATATTGTAATTAGTTAAATATTACGAGGTTATTTATGACGAACGAAATGATTATTGTTCTGGACTTCGGCGGTCAATACAACCAGCTGATTGCCAGGAGAGTGAGAGAATGTAACGTATATGCGGAGGTTTGCCCATATACAATTAGCCTTGATGCGATTAAGGCCAAGAACCCTAAGGGTATTATCTTTACCGGCGGACCTAACAGCGTTTATGATGAGACTTCTCCTCACTATGAGAAGGCGATTTTTGAACTGGGGATTCCGATTCTCGGAATATGCTACGGCTCACAGCTTATGGCATACACACTTGGCGGAGATGTTAAGACAGCTCCCGTAAGTGAGTACGGCAAGACAGATATTGAGATTAACACATCCAGCAAGCTTTTCCATGGAATAGACACTAAGACTGTTGTTTGGATGAGCCATACGGATTATATTGCTGCAGTCCCTATCGGATTCAGCATTACAGGCCAATCTTCCGTGTGCCCTGTGGCAGCTATGGAAGATGCTTCAAGAAACTTATATGCCACACAGTTCCATCCCGAAGTAATGCACACTGTTGACGGTAAGAAGATGATTTCAAACTTCGTATATACCATCTGCGGATGCAAGGGCGATTGGAGAATGGATTCCTTCGTTGAAAGCAAGATTAAGGAAATCCGTGAGAAGGTTGGAGACAGAAAGGCGCTTTGCGCATTATCTGGCGGCGTTGATTCATCTGTAGCTGCGGTTTTAATGTCAAAGGCTATCGGAAAGAACCTTACCTGCGTATTCGTAGATCACGGTTTGCTTCGTAAGAACGAAGGCGATGAAGTTGAGGCAGTTTTCGGTCCCAACGGAAATTATGAATTAAACTTTATCAGGGTTAACGCTCAGCAGAGATTCTATGACAAGCTTGCAGGTGTTACAGAACCCGAGAAGAAGAGAAAGATAATCGGAGAAGAATTCATCCGTGTGTTTGAGGAAGAGGCCAAGAAGATTGGTGCCGTTGATTTCCTTGTGCAGGGAACGATTTATCCCGATGTAATAGAGTCAGGACTTGGAAAGTCAGCTGTAATCAAGTCCCACCACAACGTAGGCGGACTTCCTGACTGCGTTGATTTCAAAGAGATTATTGAGCCTTTGAGACAGTTGTTTAAGGATGAGGTACGCCGCGCAGGACTTGAACTTGGCATACCGGAGTATCTGGTTTATCGTCAGCCCTTCCCCGGCCCCGGACTTGGAGTCAGAATTGTCGGTGAAGTTACTGCCGAGAAGGTACGTATCGTTCAGGATGCCGATTACATCTACCGCGAGGAGATTGAGAAGGCAGGCCTTTCAAAGGGAATCGGCCAGTACTTTGCAGCACTTTCAAATATGCGCTCGGTTGGTGTAATGGGTGATTTCAGAACCTATGACTATGCTGTGGTTCTCAGGGCTGTAAACACATCCGATTTCATGACAGCAGATTGTACCGAGATACCTTTCGAGGTGCTTCAGAAGTGCATGAACAGAATTATTAACGAGGTCAAGGGAGTTAACAGGGTACTCTATGATTTAACCAGTAAGCCCCCCGGAACCATCGAACTCGAATAGAGCTTATGTGTCCCCGGACAAACTTAAATACCCTCAAAACCTTCAAAAGAGGCAAACTTATAAACCTTGTAACCCTAAAACGGTTGCAAGGTTTTTTTATGTCCTAGGGAAGGTAGGAACCTTGGAAGTATTGCAGATTTCGAACCATT
>JAFZSQ010000039.1 GCA_017619295.1 Lachnospiraceae bacterium | reverse complement strand
GACCAGAACAACAAGATTCAGAGATACAAAGGTCTTGGTGAAATGGATGCCGAGCAGCTTTGGGAAACAACAATGGATCCCGAGAGAAGAATTCTTCTTCGTGTAGACATAGATCCTGAATCTGAATCCGAGATGGATTTGGTATTTACCACTCTCATGGGTGATGATGTAGAACCCAGACGAGAATTTATTGAGGCCAACGCTAAATTTGTTAAGAATCTCGATATCTAATTGGGGTTTTGAAAGAAAGGTATTATATCAAAAATGAGTGATGAAATTTTTGATGTACAGAAAAATGAATACGACAAGATAAATGCCGTAGACTTAAAGAAGACCATGGAGAACTGCTACATCGATTACGCCATGAGCGTTATCGCGGCCAGAGCTCTTCCCGATGTAAGGGATGGACTTAAGCCGGTTCAGCGAAGAGTTCTTTATTCCATGTTCGAACTCAATAACTATCCCGACAAGCCTCACCGTAAATCGGCGCGTATCGTCGGTGATACCATGGGTAAGTATCACCCTCACGGTGACAGTTCAATCTATGGTTCATTGGTTAACATGGCTCAGGAGTGGTCACTTCGATATCCTCTTGTTGACGGACACGGAAACTTTGGTTCCATGGACGGCGACGGTGCTGCAGCAATGCGATACACCGAGGCAAGACTTTCCAAGATTTCCATGGAACTTCTTGCGGATATCAATAAGGACACGGTAGATTTCGTACCGAACTTTGATGACACAGAGAATGAACCTGTTGTTCTTCCAAGCCGATATCCTAACCTTCTTGTTAACGGTACCACCGGTATCGCAGTAGGTATGGCAACAAACATTCCTACTCACAACTTAAAGGATGTTATCAGTGCTGTAGTCAAAATCATTGATGACAAAGTTGAGGGCAAAACCACAACCATCGATGAAGTTATTGAAATAATCAAAGCTCCGGATTTCCCTACAGGTGCTTTAATTCTCGGAACAAAAGGTGCCGAGGAAGCTTACAGAACCGGACGAGGAAAAGTAAGAGTAAGAGCCGTTACCGATATCGAGACCTTACCAAACGGTAAGACTCAGATTGTGGCAACCGAGCTTCCTTATCTTGTAAATAAAGCAACTTTAATTCAGAAGATTGCTGAACTTGTAAAAGATAAAAAGATTGACGGAATCACGGACCTTCGTGATGAGTCAAACAGAGAAGGTGTCAGAGTCGTAATTGAGTTAAGACGTGACGCCAATGCCAATGTTATACTTAATCAGCTGTTTAAGCATACACAGCTTCAGGATACCTTCGGTGTTATAATGTTAGCTCTTGTTAACAATGAGCCCAAGGTATTGAATCTTCTTGATATGCTTAAGTACTATCTCATCCACCAGGAAGAGGTAGTTACAAGAAGAACCAAGTTCGATCTTGGAAAGGCTGAAGAAAGAGACCACATTTTACAGGGCTTATTGATTGCTCTTGATAATATTGATGAAGTAATCAAGATTATCAGAAGAAGTGAAAATACTCAGGTAGCTAAAGAAGGCTTGATGAGCCGCTTCGGATTAACAGATCCTCAGGCTCAGGCAATCGTCGACATGAGACTGAGAGCTCTTACAGGTTTGGAGCGGACCAAACTTGAAGATGAGCATGCGGAATTGGTTAAGAAGATTGCAGAATTAAAAGCCATCCTTGCCGATGAGAGACTTTTACTTGGAGTAATCAAAAAGGAAATCATGGAGATTTCCGATAAGTACGGCGATGAAAGACGTACAAAGATTACCTACGATGTTTACGATATTGATATCGAGGACATGATTCCCAGAGAAAATACAGTCATTGCCATGACAAGCCTTGGCTACGTCAAGAGAATGACCGTGGATAATTTCAAGACCCAGCACAGAGGAGGTCGTGGAATTAAGGGAATGCAGACCATTGAGGATGATTACATTGAAGATCTTCTTATGACGAAGAATCACAACTATGTAATGTTCTTCACAACTCAAGGTCGCGTATACAGACTTAAAGCTTATGAGATTCCCGAGGCATCAAGAACATCAAGAGGAACTGCGATAATCAATCTTTTGCAGTTGAATCCTGATGAAAAGATTACCGCTATGATTCCTATTGAGGAATACTCTGAAGACAGAAACCTCTTTATGGTTACCAAGAAGGGTATTGTTAAGAAGACTCCCATTACCGAATACAGCAATATTCGTAAGAACGGACTTATTGCTATCGGAATCAGAGAAGATGACGAACTTATCGAAGTTAAGTCCACAACACCCGAATCTCTTATTTACATGGTTACCAAGAAAGGTATGTGCATCTGCTTCAAGGAAACAGATGTAAGAAATACCGGACGTACCGCCATGGGTGTTATGGGTATTTCCCTTAACAAAGACGATGAAGTCATTGGAATGCAGTTGGATGAACAGGGCGGAAGCCTCTTCTTCGTAACAGAGAATGGTCGAGGAAAGAGAACCAACCTTTCAGAGTTCAAGATTCAGAAGCGTGCCGGAAAGGGTGTTAAGTGCTACAACTTAAGCGAAAGTACCGGTGACGTAATCGGTGTCAAAGCCGTAGATGACGAACATGAAATCATGATGATTACAACAGAGGGAATAATCATCCAGATTGGAATGAAAGATGTTCGTACCATGGGAAGGATTACTTCCGGTGTTAAGGTTATGAACCTTGACGGTGAAGTAAAGATAGCAAAGATAGCAAAGGTAAGGCAGTCAGATGGGGATGACGATGCCGAAGCCGAGGATTTTGAAGAAACAGAGAATACAGAAGAATGAGTATTAACGAGAAAAGTTTTATTACAGTAGTAGGCGCTGTTAACATCGATATCAGCGCTACCCCCAAAAAAAGTTTAAAGATGGCTGACTCCAATCCCGGAAGAATGAAGGTTTCTTTCGGGGGAGTCGGAAGAAATATCGCCGAAAACATGAGAAGACTCGGTTCCAACGTAGAGATGATCACCGTTTTCGGTGATGATTTTTATGGTGACGAGCTTAAGAGAAATATGGCGGATTTAAGAATCGGTACTTCTCTCTCACTTGAGTTAAGAGGCGTCATTACATCAACATATCTTTGTATCAACAATAATGACGGAGATATGGCTGTGGCCATAAGTGACATGGACATCTATAATCAGCTGACTCCCGAATATCTTAAGACAAAGATGGCCTTGATTAACGAGAGCAAATATCTTGTTATTGATGCAAATATCACCAAGGAATGTATTGATTATCTTTGTGCTGAAGCCAAGGTTCCCATCATTGCAGAACCAGTTTCCACCGCCAAGGGTATCAGATTTAAAGACAGTCTGGATAAATTATTTTTATTTAAACCAAACCGATATGAACTTGAGCTTTTAAGCGGTATAACCGTGGATGATGAAGAGTCTCTGGAAATGGCCACCGAAATATTATTAAGCAAAGGTGTAAAACATTTAGTTGTATCTTTGGGTAAAGATGGTGTATACTATGCTTTCAAAGATGTGAGAAAGCACTTTGACGCAATGCCCTGCCATGTAGTAAATACTACAGGCTGCGGAGACGCTTTACTCGGAGGTATCACCGCCGGCATTGACGCAGGATTAGATATGGAAAGAGCAATTGAGCTTGGACTTAAGGCTGCTGCGTTATGTGCTGAAGATTACTCAGTGGTTAGTTCAAAGCTGTCCGAGGACTTGCTCGAAGATTCAGAAGGAGGATTATTAAAATGAATCTTGAAAAGTACCTTGTAGTATCGGATGAGGTTAAGAAAGCCATCAAGGAAGGAAAACCTGTAGTGGCTTTGGAGTCCACAATCATTTCTCACGGAATGCCCTATCCGAAGAACGTTGAGACAGCTCTTAACGTTGAAAAGATTGTAAGAGACAACGGAGCAGTTCCCGCTACCATCGCAATCATCAAAGGTAAAATCACAGTAGGTATCTCAAAGGACGAGATTGAATATCTCGGAAAGAAGGGACTTAACGTTCCCAAGGCAAGCAGAAGAGATCTTCCCGTAATTCTCGCACAGGGAATGGACGGAGCAACAACAGTAGCTACAACAATGATCGCTGCAGCAATGGCCGGAGTTAAAGTATTCGGTACAGGCGGAATCGGTGGCGTTCACAGAGGAGCGGAAACAACTATGGATATCTCCGCAGACCTTGAGGAGTTAGCAGGAACTCCCGTATGCGTTGTCTGCGCAGGATGCAAATCCATTCTTGATATAGGTCTTACACTTGAATATCTTGAGACAAAGGGTGTTACAGTAGTTGGTTACAAGACAGCAGAAATGCCTGCATTCTACACAACCCATTCAGGATTCGGTGTTGACTACAAGTTAGACACACCCAAGGAAATCGCTGAAGCATTCCACGTTAAAGAAGATTGTGGTTTAAGAGGCGGTATGGTAGTCGGAAATCCTATTCCCGATGAGTATGCAATGGATCCCGATTACATCAATGCAAATATCGATGCAGCTGTTAAGGAAGCAAACGAGAAGGGCATCAAGGGTAAAGAAATCACACCTTTCCTTCTTGATAAGATTCAGAAGCTCACAGGCGGAGCAAGCCTTGAAGCTAACATTAAGCTGGTTTACAACAACGTTGCAGTTGCAGCTCAGATTGCTAAAGAGTATTCAAAATTATAATTAACAATTGCGATAAAGGGACTCACCGAAAGGCGGGTCCTTTTTTTGATTTTTGTAAAAGAATAATATATAATGAGTGTACAATCTCACAAATTTGGAGGATTTATGCAATTAAGGGTCGCTGTAGTGGGGAAAAGTAAGATAATTGTTGGGGATGTCTCTAACCGAGTCTATCGTGGAGACTATTTTGTATGCCCTATTTTTTTTGATGAGCCGGATTATGTTTTCAAGCTGGTAAGACTGTACCCACACGTTATAATCATATGTTTAAACGATGAAAATCTAGAAGAACTGGTGGATTATAACGATTTGCTTCAATACAACAAAATTGATGAAGCAGCAATAATCGTAATCAGTCATCCCGACAAATATGAAAGATTTAAGAACGATACTCTATTAAATATATCCGAGTTTGTACCAAGACCTTTGCGAATTGAAGCACTGTTTAATGCCCTTGATAAAATCAAAGACAGTATCTCCGTTGCTGATGAAAAGGTCTTTAAGGAAAAAATCAAAGATCTCCAAACGGTAGTTGAAAGACAAAAGTTTGAAGCATACAAACAGCAACGAGCGCTGGCAGCAGCCGCATCCGAGATCAAAAGAGAAAAGGTCATCACGCCAAAGGAAGGCTTACAGGCGCCGGACCCTACAAAGGAAACCAAAACCGTTCTTGTTGTGGATACCGATACCATGGTGCTTTCCGCTTTAAAGGATTTTCTTTCAGGAAGATATTCGGTTGTCTGTGTTCCAAACGGACCCCTGGCAATGAAATACCTGGAGAAGTATAAACCGGACATCATTATTTTGGATTACACAATCAATCTTTATGGGAGAGCTCTTCCCAAAAATAAGAGGGAAATAGACGATATTCCCAAAATTGTACTATGCGCTTCCACTGATAAAGCCGTAATCAAACAGGTTCTTATGGGAATGAAACCCAGAGGTTTTATCAAAAAGCCCATAGATAAGTTTGGAGTTTTGTCGAAACTGGAGGAGATTTTTGGCTCAGAGAAATAGGGGAAAATGCCATGGCAAAAAAGAATCCCGTTACATACAAGGAATTCGACATACATGTGGGCCTTTCCTATGCGGGAAGTGAGGAGCAGTATGTAAAATTTCTCAGAAGATACTTTTCCATGATACAGGGAAAGGCTAAAAGAATAAAGCAGTGCTGTGAAAGAGAAGATATTGAGGAATATATTCTGGAAGTTCATGCACTGAAAAGTAACTCAAGATTAATCGGTGCCATATCTTTGGCTGATGAAGCGGAATATCTTGAGCAGTGCGGCATGTCCGGAAATATAGAGGAAATAAAAAAGAAAACTCCTCAGATGCTCAAATCTTATAAAGCTGTAAAAGACCTTTTCTCTTTTATTCTCACCAAAGAAGAGCAGGAAGTGGGAGATATTAAGATTACTCCTGAAGAAACAAGAGAAATCTATAATGAAATTATAGGTGCTTTAGAGGAATTTGATATTGATACTGCTGCTTACCTTTTGGATTCCATGATGAATTATGAATTGTCTGAAGCGCAGTCAGAGTACGTCTTCAGAGCAAAGAAGAATGTAGTGGATTTTGCCTATGATAAAGCAATGGAAGTAATGAAGATAGCTCTTTCTACTCTTAAACACGAAAAGAAAACCAAGGCTTAACCTTGGTTTTCTTTTGCTACTAAGAAGTCAGCACCGTACATCTTACGAAGCTTGGGCTTCTCTATTTTACCAGTTGCATTTCTGGGAATCTCGGCAAAGATAATTTCCTTGGGTCTCTTATATCTTGCCATATCCATGCAGAACTCTTCGATTTC
>JAFZSQ010000038.1 GCA_017619295.1 Lachnospiraceae bacterium | reverse complement strand
GGAATCTGCTGAGAAGGGAAGGTTGATTCCGTGAGCTTTGCAGTACTCAATCTCAGATTCACGGGAATCCATTGTCCACTTATCATTTCTCCATGCTGCGATTATCTTAAGGTCGGGAGCAAGAGCCTTGATACCAAGCTCGAATCTGATCTGGTCGTTACCCTTACCGGTAGCACCGTGGCAGATTGCTGTAGCTCCTTCTTTTCTTGCAATTTCAACTAACTTCTTAGCGATTAAGGGACGAGCCATGGATGTTCCGAGAAGATATTTGTTCTCGTATACGGCGTGAGCCTGAACACAGGGAACAATGTACTCATCACAGAACTCGTCAATAACATCTTCTATATATAACTTGGTAGCGCCGCATGACTTTGCTCTCTCTTCGAGGCCGTCAAGCTCATCTGCCTGACCACAGTTGATACATACACAGATTACATCGTAGTCGAAGTTTTCCTTCAACCAGGGAATAATGGCGGTGGTGTCTAATCCGCCGGAATAAGCAAGAACGACTTTTTCCTTCATATTTATACCTCCAAATACAGGCTTCGTGCCTTCTAAAATCTTTGTCTTATGAAACTATAACGCAAATGAAAATTAATTTCAAGTGAAAAAATATACAATTATTTTAGGGATATGATGTAATTTTATGCATATTTTCCCCATAGTATACAAAACCAAATTATTAATTTTTTAGAAAATCGGCGCCATACCCTTTGAAAGATGGGCGCTTATCTGTTAATATGGTTGAAGTGGCTATTTATTTAATTGGAGAGTATTAATGAATTTAAAGAGAAGATTCCTTGCGATTGCGGTGGTTTTGATTGTTTTCGCACTGGTTCTTATGGCAGGAATTTTGAATATTAAGGTGCCCACCAAAGAGGATCCCTCAAGCGGACTTATTGGTTTAAAGAAGGACACTATATATATATGGTATACAGACGATGCCATCACAGATTATCTCAACTCTGCAGCCGTAAGTTTCGGCGAGAGAACAGATGTGAGAGTAATTCCCGTTCTTAAGAGCAGTACCGAGTACCTTGAGCAGATTAACGCAAGTTCTCTTGATGACAATGAGAACACACCGGATTTATATATAATGAGTAACGATTCTTTGGGTAAAGCTTACCTTGCAGGTTTGGCCGACAAGGTCCGCAATACCGAGAATCTTACCACTGAGAACTATCCTCAGACAGCACTTGAAGCCTGTACCTTAAACGGTAACCTGGTGGCTTACCCCTATTACTTCGAAACAAGTGCATATCTATACAACAAGACCTATCTTGAGGATTATGTTAAAACGAAAATATCTGAGGAGCGAGCTGAAGCCGCCAAAGCCTTAGAGGGCGAGAATGCTTCAAGCGAGACCCAGTCTACTGAGTCTTCTTCAAACGATTCCCAGTCAACAGACAGTAATTCGGAGACTGAGGAAGCCACCGAAGAAGAAGTTTTTGACCCGGAAGAAGTGGAAGCAAGACTTAACGAAGTTCTTCCCGAAACAATGGATGAACTTTTAGCCTTCGCGGATTCATACGATGCACCCCCCAATGTTGAATACATTCTTAAGTGGGATGTGTCCGATATTTTCTATAACTATTACTTCGTTGGAAATTACATGAACGTAGGCGGTCCTACAGGCGATGACGTAAATGATATCAACATCTACAACTCATCCGCCATCAGCTGCCTTGAGTCCTATCAGACTCTTAACCAGTTCTTCTTCATTGACGCAGACACTGTTACATATGAGGATGTCATTCAGGAGTTCATTGACGGTAAGGTAGTTTTCAGCGTAGCTACAAACGATATTATTGCTACCCTCAATGCCGCAAAGGTGGAGGGAAGATTCGAATATGATTACGGAATCATGAATGTTCCCAAGATCAGTGATGAACTCATGGGACGTTCCCTTTCCGTTACCAATGTTGTTGCTGTAAACGGATACTCGGCCAACAAGGAATATGCAAATGATTTTGCCGAATATTTAACCGGAGAGTATACACAGAATCTCTATGCGAGAACCGGCAAGACAGCAAGCGCATATCAGGATGAATATCTTGATAAGAGACTTGGGGTATTCATGTCAGAGTACGAGAATTCAATCTCCATGCCCAAGATGATTGAGACCAGTAACTACTGGATTAAACTTGAGGTGCTTTTCGCCAAGGTTTGGAATGGCGAGAATATAGATAATCTTGTAAGAGATTTGGCGGCTGAAATATCAAGCCAGATTAACAAGGACGCACCCTTAGAGTAGTCAATCGGCATAGAAGAGGCCTTCCTTTTAGTGATATGAAAGGAAGCTATGCATGAAACATAATAATTTTTCAAAAAAGATGCCTGTAGGATGGATGATACTCTTGTTCATCCTTCTTACGGCAGATGCTTTGACTGGATGTACCAGACGAAGCGAAATCCCTGACTCCGTAATCACGGTGGAAAACATTCCCCTGTACGAAGAGAATATTGAAGAAGTCAAAGTGGGGGAAGTTACCGCTCCAAAGGAAGAACCGATTCCGGAGGAAAAGGTGATTTGCGTCCATATTTGTGGCGCGGTTGTATCGCCGGGAGTTTATGAAATTCCCCCGGGAAGCAGAGTATACGAGGCGGTTATGGCTGCCGGAGGATACAGAGACGACGCGGATAAGGACTATGTGAATCAGGCCCTGGTATTAAATGACAGTGATAAGCTTGTGATACCGACTTTGGCAGATACAGAGGCCATGGTAATCCCTTCAAACGGTAAAGAGAAAGAGTTTGGAATTGGTTCGGGAGTTCCGGTCAGCGAGTCGTCAGGCAAGGTCAATATCAATACCGCAGGTGTTGAGGAGCTTTGCACGTTACCGGGAATTGGTGAAGCCAGAGCCAAGGTGATTATTTCCTACAGGGAGAGCTCCGGCCCCTTTAAATCAATTGAGGACATTATGAATGTGTCCGGAATTAAGCAGGCGTCTTTTGACAAAATCAAAAATGACATTTGTGTCAACTAGTGTGAGGATATATGAGTAAGCGTGTTTTGGTGGTAGATGACGAAAAGTTAATTGTTAAAGGAATCATGTTAAGTCTTTCTTCCGACGGTTACGTTGTGGATTGCGCATACGACGGAGAAGAGGCGGTGAGGATGTTTGATGAGAATAAATATGACATTATTCTCCTTGACCTTATGCTTCCTAAGATTGACGGATTGGGAGTCTGTGAAGCCATCAGAGCCAAATCCGAAGTTCCCATTATCATGCTTACAGCCAAGGGCGACGACGATGACAAGATCAAAGGTCTTGATTGCGGCGCCGACGATTATATAACCAAACCCTTCAACATCTCTGAGGTTAAGGCCAGAATGAAGGCTATCTTCAGACGTACCGACAAGGAGGGGAAGAAGGCGGAAGAAGAGATTATTTCCTACGCTGACTTTAAACTCGATATCACTCAAAGAAGAGTATTTATCGGTAACAAAGAATACAACCTTACAGCCAAGGAGTTCGAACTTTTGGAGCTTCTTGTAAAGAACCGAAACAAGGTATACGGAAGAGACAGTCTCCTTAAACTTGTCTGGGGTGAGAACTATCCCGGAGATGTGAGAACTGTTGACGTACATATCAGAAGACTCAGAGAGAAAATCGAGGACAATCCCGGAGAACCCAAGTTTGTTCATACAAAGTGGGGCATGGGTTACTATTTTAACGTAGAGTAAATGAAATATATGCGAAGTCTGAAAGTCAGAATATTTCTTATAATTCTTTTGGTGGGAGTCATACCCGCTCTGATTCTTCGTGCGGGAATTGTGGCTAACTATGAGAAGCGCGCCATCAATCAGAGAGAGACCGTGGTGCAAAACCAGATGAAGATTCTCGCCAATCACCTTATCACCTATAACTACCTGACAGATACGTCCTCCCCGGTCATAAACGCAGAGCTTGAGATGCTTACAAACCTCTATGACGGACGTGTGCTTATCATCAACAAAAGTTACGTTGTAGTGAAGGACACATACGGTATCAGTGAAGGTAAAATCGCCATCTCCGAGGAGGTTTCAAGGAGCTTCAAAGGAGAATCCATCTCCAACTACGTAGAGGCGGATGAAGCCAACAGGGACGGCTATATCGAAATGACCATACCCATTATGGAAACAAGGCTTGTTCCTGCCATGGAAAGCGATTCCGGCAAGGAGGAAGAGGTGACAGATGTTAAGGGCGTAATGTTAATCAGCTTCTCCGCTGAAAGCATTACCGTCATAAAGGACCTGCTCCTTCGTAAGTCCACCATTCTTGAGGTGCTTTTGATTATTGCCATTGTGGGAGTGGCTGCATTTCTTGCGGTTATTCTTGCAAGACCCTTCAACAAGGTTACAAATGCCATAATCGATGTTAAGGAAGGCCGAAGAAGTGATGCCTTGCCTGTATCCGATTATGTTGAAACCACCCACATTATAGATGCCTTCAACCAGCTTCTTGAAAGGGAGCGAATTCTTAACGAATCAAGGCAGGAGTTCGTTGCCAACGTGTCCCACGAGCTTAAAACTCCCCTTACTTCCATGAAGGTTCTGGCAGACTCTCTCCTTGAGATGGGAGACGCTGATCCCGAGTTATACAAGGAGTTCTTAAGCGACATAGCAAAGGAAATCGACAGGGAAAACAGCATAATCACAGACCTTTTGGCTCTTGTTAAGATGGATAAAACCGCCAATGAGCCCAATATAAGCAAAGTCAAGATTAACGACCTTTTGGAGATAATACTTAAAAGACTTCGTCCCATCGCAAGAAAGATGGATGTGGAAGTAATGCTTGAATGTCACAGAGAAGTTGAAGCTGAGGTGGATGAGGTTAAAATGTCCCTCATTATCTCAAACCTGGTGGAAAACGCCATTAAGTACAACAAGGAACACGGTCATGTAAATGTTTCTTTGGATGCGGATCACCAGCACTTTACCCTGGAGGTTAAGGATACGGGAATCGGTATTCCCAAGGAATCCTTAGGTCATATATATGAAAGATTTTACCGTGTGGACAAGTCCCACTCCAGAGAGATAGGCGGCACAGGTCTTGGCCTTGCCATTACCAAAAACGCCATTTCAATGCACAGGGGAACCATAAAGGTTACCAGTGAAGAAAATGTGGGAACCACGGTTCTTGTAAGCATTCCTCTTATCTACGTAAAGAAGGATCAGTAAGATGAAAAGAAGAGTTTTCTCGTTCCTTTTGGGAATCATGCTTGCCTTAAGCCTTGTGGCTTGCGGCAGCGATGAGATGCCCGAGGGGGAAAGAATCGAACTAAACTTCATAAATAAAAGCGCTACCAAGCTTGTTACCAGGGATTATGTTCTTCGTTCCGACGAGGAGGATATCACCGCCCTTGTAGAGGAAATCCTTTACGAATTAAGCGTAGTTCCGGAGGATTTGTCCTACATTCCCGTTATGAATCAGGGCTTTGTGGTTGATTCTTTTGAGGTAAAAGAAGGAAAGCTCACCTTAAGCTTAAGCAGTAAATATACTGAACTTGAGCCCGGGGTTGAGGTCCTTACAAGGGCCGCACTGGTGAAAACTTTGACTCAGCTTGACGGCATAAACTATGTACTTTTCCAGGTAAACGGAGTAGCCCTTATGGACGCTCTCGGAAACCCTGTGGGAGTACTGAGTTCCGATTCCTTTGTCGATAACCAGGGAACCCAGATTAACCCCATGGAGGAGACGAAGCTTAAGCTTTACTTTACGGATGAAGAGGGAACGGGCCTTGTGGGCGTAAACAGGACTTTGACCTACAACACCAACATGTCTCTTGAGAGGCTGGTTATTGAGCAGCTGATCCTTGGGCCGTCTCCGGAGGTAACGGAGGTTTTTCCTACCATAAATCCCGAGACAAAGGTATTAAACGTTACCGTTAAGGACGGAATCTGCTACGTGAACTTTAACTCCGCCTTTTTGACTCAGCCCTACAGCGTGTCTGCGGAGGCTACCATTTATTCCATCGTCAACTCCCTTGCGGAACTGACGGGAGTCAACAAAGTGCAGATATCCATAGAAGGTGACAGCTCTGTCATATATAAAGAAACCATCAGTTTAAGCACTCCTTTTGAGAGAAACTTGGACATGGTAAAAGAAAACTGATTTGGAAGGAAGAAATGAAAAACAGGTTATTGTATGTAATCTGTTTGATCTTTATTTTACTTTGGGGCATTATAATCTTCCCCTTATGCAGGGGGCATGGGGGAAGAGCAGGACCCATCGAGGGGTATAAGGATAAGCGGGTTACAGTCTCGGGGCTTATATCAAAGCTTGAGACAAAAAGTTACGGTGAGTATTACATCTATTTAAATTCTGTAACTTCCATAAAGGAAGTCATGGACGGCGAATCAGCCGTGAACAATCCACAGTTCGGAATTATTTGTATCACTAAAGACGAAGGCACTTATGAGAAGCTGAAGTGCGGTTTTTCCATTGAAGCCACAGGTGTGTTGACCTTGTTTGAAAAGGCCACAAATCCGGGGCAGTTTGATGTGAAGGACTATTATGCGTCCCTGGGAATAGACGGGCGAATTAAGAACGCATCCATTAGGGTTAAGGATTCGGGAGTGTCATTGGAGTCGTTACTATATGACTTTAAATGCGCCATTAAAGGAAAAATCGAAGCAATCTACCCTGAGAAAGAGGGCGGGATTATCACCGCAATTTTACTTGGTGATAAGGAAGGGCTTCCCAAAGAAATCAAAGAAAAATATACGGAAAGCGGCATAGTCCACATTCTGGCCATTTCATCCTTGCATATATCTTTAATTGGGTTTGGTATCCAGAAACTCCTGGGACGATTGGGGGTTAATCGAAAGGTGGCAGCAGGCCTAAGCAGCGTCTTTCTGATTCTTTACCTTTGGGCCATAGACGGCAGTATATCCGCAAGGCGAAGCGTGGTAATGTTTACCCTTCACATGATTGCGGTAATGATCGGAAGAACCTATGACGTGAGGACGGCGCTGACTCTTTCCGGGGTCATGGCGGTTATAGGGGAACCTGAGGTTGTTCTAAACAGCGGATTCTGGCTTAGTTACGGTTGTGTGCTTTCGGTTTGTACCATAAGAGGTTTTGAGGGTTGTAAATGGCTTAAGCCCTTTGAAGCAGGGCTGAAAATCTTTGCGGGAACCCTCCCAATTCTACTGTGGTTCTACTATGAGGTTTCTTTCTGGGGGCTTCTATTAAACGCTGTGGCTATTCCTTTGGCCGGGGTACTTGTGGCGGGAGGCCTTGTGGGGCTTTTGATTCCACTGTGGCTTAAACCTCTTGGGTTTATTGTTTCGAGGCTGGTATGCCTGTTCCTCTTCCTTATTGAGGGGCTTTGTGATTTAACGGGCCTTACGGGAATCGGAACGGTGATAATCGGCAAACCTCATCCTGTACTCATAATTCTTTATTATCTGATGTTGTTCGTCTTCTCATATCCTGAGAAAATTCCGATTTTGACAGGAATAACGAAAAGAAAAGGGGCAGTAGCCTTCGGGGTAGCGCTTGTTGCGATTTTGTGCCTTTCAGGGAATCACAGGGCCAAGGTTACCTTTCTTGACGTGGGCCAGGGGGACGGAATCATCATCCAAAGCGGCCGGGAGGTGCTTTTGATTGACGGGGGCAGCAGCTCCAAAATGAATGTGGGCGAGAAAGTCATGCTGCCCTTTTTAAAGCATGAGGGGGTTAGAAGCGTTGACTATGCCCTGCTTTCACACCCTGATGCGGACCATGTAAACGGCACAATGGAGCTTCTTTCGGGCTCTGAAATCAGGTTTAAGGAAATTTGTATATCGGAGTGCCTTCTTGATGAATGGAAGGAGAAATATCCCAACCTTTTTGAGATTGGAGAAAGGAGGAAAAGCAAGATAACAAAGATTTCATATGGGTATCGAATAAGGGACGGAGATACGCTTATTACCTGTATTTATCCAAGAAATGACACATGTGTCATGGATGCAAATGACGGTTCCGAGGCTTTTATTTTGGAGCACGGCAGCCTTAGCTTTCTTTTTACGGGAGATCTGGGAGAGGAAGGAGAAAAACAACTTATGAAGGTATTGAATGTCAGTGGGAAATTTAAGGGTGTTACGTATCTTAAGGTGGCGCACCACGGTTCCGTATATTCATCCTGTGAGGAATTCCTGGATTATGTAAGGCCCAAAGCGGCAGTTATATCCGTTGGAAAGAACAATTATGGCCACCCGGGAAAAACGGTTTTGAAAAGATTGTCCGTCAGGGGCGTACCCTACTGGAGGACCGATTTTTCGGGGGCTTTTGAGGTATTTTTGAAATAAAAATTTAATAAAATATTAATGAAAGGGAAACAAATGAATAAGAAATTTAGTTTAGTATTATTTGGGGTCGTAATAATTGCAGCTGTAATTGCTCTTGCAATCGCAGTGGGAAAGAGTAACAAAGCCGGGGAGGAAGAAGCAAAAGAAGCTCTCTGGGAAAACATAGAAGACACTGTGGATGGTGCAGATTCTACTGAGGCACTTGAAGGCGAATTATTAAGACACAGCGAGACCATCAAGCAGATGGAAACGCTTTCGGAAAGAAATGAAATCAGGTTTTCAAAGCTGGAAGAGAATGCGGATGACCTTGATTCCTTAAAGGAGGAACTTGAGTCAGCCAAATCTGAAATTGAGAAGACCAAATCAGGACTTCAGAACACCAAAGCTGAAATTGAAGAGACAAAGACGAACCTTGGCACTGCTACTGCAGGCTTAGAGGCTTCAAAGGCGGGAATCGAATCCGCCAAGTCAACCTTTGAGGAGATTACCTCAAAGTTAGAGAAGAGACTTCAGGATGAGGATGCCAAGCTAAAAAGCAGCATGGACTCCTCTGTATCGGAGTTAAAGAGCGAACTTTCGGATAATAAGGCGGCCATGGAAGCTATGGCAGCAGAGATCGAGAGCCTTAGAAATGCCCTTGCAGACAAGTCTGAAACTGAGGCGTTAAAAGCACAGATAGCTACTCTTGAAGAAACCCTTGGGTCTTTAGCAGTTTCTTATGCGGACGGACTTGAGACCGTAAGAGCGGAATCCTATGAATCGGGATTTACCAACGGCGTTGCAAACGGTAAGGAACTGGCACTGGGAGAACTTAATCTTACCCATGCATACTCCTACACTTCCGGAACATGTAATTACCAGGTGGCGGGCTTCTATAAATCCTTCTTCGTGGTATGTGCGGGAATCAACTTCAGCGATGCTCCAAGCTACTCTGTAAGTACATCAAGATCCGGAGCTTCGGTTCAGCTTGTGTCAAGTTACCTTGGAAGATATACATCAAACTCTCAGCTTAGACTTTGCACAGTCTGGAAGGTATCGGGACTTGAGGTTGGCGACTGGATTTACGGACGTGCCAACAATGATCCTTTCATGATAATGTCTGTCATTGGCGTAAACTGACAGACTTGAGATAAAGGCCAATATAGTGTAAAATAAATCGGTAGTTTATTGAGGATATAAAATTGGGCAAGAAGAATGTGGTATGGTCCCTGATAGCCGCTATTATCGCCATTTTGACGGTATGGGCAATCATGTCGGGGACGAAGAATTTTTCAATTGATAGTTTTACCAAATACCTTAAATCATGTAACCCCTGTTGGCTTGTAGTAGCCTTCGGACTCATGTTTTTGTACATCCTTTTCGAAGGAATGGCGGTTCTCAGGGTCTGCAAGGGACTTGGTTACAAGGGAAGATTTAAGGATGGTCTCTTATATTCTTCAGCCGATATCTACTTCTCGGCAATAACCCCATCAGCAACCGGCGGTCAGCCCGCCTGCGCATTTTTCATGATAAGAGATGGATTGCCCACACCCGTTACAACGGTGGCACTTCTTCTTAATCTTGTCATGTACACCGCATCCATTATGGTGTTAGGGTTATTTGCCATAATTGCAAAACCTGCCCTTTTTTACAACTTCAACAGCTTCTCAAAGCTTTTGATATGTTTGGGATATCTGATTTTGACCTTGGTGGGTGTATTCATCCTTCTCTTGATTAAAAAAGAGAGCATTCTGCACTCCCTTTGCGAGTGGGGAATAAAGGTCCTGGGACATTTTAAGTTTATTAAACATCCCGAGAAACTACGAATCAGACTTGATAAAGCAACCACAGAGTACAAAGAGTGCTCGGAGATGCTTTTTAACAGGAAGAAGGTTATGCTTGAGGCATTCCTTCTAAACCTGATACAGAGAGTTTGTCAAATCCTTATTCCTGCGGCAGTTTATATGTCCATGGGAGCGAAGCTTAAGGATGCCTTTGATGTTTATGTAACTCAGATATTTGTTACAATCGGTTCCAACTGTTTGCCTGTGCCGGGCGCAATGGGAGTTTCGGATTACCTTTTGATCGACGGATTAAGAGATCGAATGACCGAAGTTCTCGCCACCAACATGGAACTTTTAAGCAGGGGCATTTCCTTTTACATAAGCGTTATTTTCTGCTTGGCGGTAGTTATTGTCGGATATGTTAAACGAGCCGGCAAGAAGAAAATCAGAATCAGAAAGATTATTATCAGGAAGGATAAGTTAGACTAAAGGGGTTAGAGATGCTAGGTTTTTATGATTACACTATGGTATTGACATACATGTCACTTTTGTCTGCGGGCTTGGGAATATTTACATCCCTCTCAGGACACGGACATCCGTACATCGGAACATTTTTCCTTTTGTTCTGCGGACTTTGCGATGCCTTTGACGGAAAGGTGGCAAGAACCAAGAAGGACAGAACCGAGGAACAGTGCAAGTTCGGTATTCAGATCGATTCACTTTCAGATTTGGTTGCTTTCGGTGTATTGCCGGCATGTATAGGTTTATCAATGCTTTGGAAGGTGTCGGTTTTTTCATCCGTACCTAAAATGCATACAGGAAATGCGTTAGACTTCATTGCTCCCGTGCTTTGCTTCATGGTTATGATGCTTTACGTACTTGCAGCTATGATAAGACTTGCGTACTTTAACGTTCAGGAAGAAATCAGGCAGAAGGAAGAGGGCGGCGTAAGAAAATACTACCAGGGCCTTCCCGTTACTTCAGCATCCCTGATTTTCCCTCTTGTAATGTTATTGCAGTTCCTGACTCCCAAGGATTTGACTCTTGCATACTTTGGAGTGATGGTCATTGTAGGTTTCCTTTTCCTTTACAAGTTCAAGGTTAAGAAACCCGGACTCAAAGGACTTTTGGGACTTGTGCTCATCGGAGCCATTGAGTTTGCAATCATGATTATCTGCAAGTTTGTTTGGAACCACTAAGGTAGAGGATAGATGCTTAAATTCTTATATGAAACCGCATTTGGCAGATTGATTTTAAAGGGACTTACAGCTCCGGGACTGTCCGGGGCTGTAGGTCATTTTCTTGATACGAAGTTATCCTGCATTTTCATCAAGCCCTTTGTTAAGAACAACGGGATTAATCTTGATGATTACTACAGCGATAACTTTACTTGTTTTAACGACTGTTTCTGCAGGAGAGTGAAGGAAGATCGTCGTCCGGTGGACATGAATCCTTCTGTACTTGTGTCTCCCTGCGATGGTCTTTTATCGGCTTATGAGATTACGGATGGGCTTGTGGTGCCCGTTAAGCAAAGCAGGTATGGGATTGCGGATTTACTTGGAGGTGGATTAGGCGCTTCTGAGAGTTCAGGGGTTGTTGATTCTTCTGAAGGTTCTCGGACTGCAGGTGCTTCTGAGGCGGCTCGCAAGCTCGCCGCAGAGTTTGATGGGGGCTTATGCCTAGTATTCAGGCTCTGCGTGGATAACTACCACAGATACCACTATTTTGATGACGGAAGCAAGGGTGCTAACGTGTTTATTCCCGGGCGCTTGCATACCGTAAGGCCCATTGCACTTAGGAACTTGCCTGTTTTCGTTGAGAATGCCCGTGAGTACACGGTTATGGATACCTTGAATTTCGGGCGAGCTGTCCAGATGGAAGTAGGCGCCATGCTTGTTGGAAAGATTGCCAACAACCATGAGGAACATGAATTCAAGCGTGGTGAGGAGAAGGGCTGCTTTTTATACGGCGGTTCCACGGTTATATTGCTTCTTAAGCGCACCCCTGATGGCTCCGGCTCTTCAATCCACTTAGACGAGCCCTTCTTGGCCAACACCCTCGCTGGCATCGAGACCCCCGTTAAGATGGGCCAGAGAATCGGAGTTAAGGCCCCGGCAGAATCAAAACACTAATGTACTCGCCTAATTGGAAATTTGTTAGTGCCGTTATTGCGGAGAGTACTAACAAATTAGTAGATGCTAGCATTTGTTAGTGACCGCCATCGCCGAGAATACTAACAAATTAGTAGATGCAAATAATTGTTAGTGGAATGCCCGTATGCACGTACTAACAAATGATTAAACTTGCTGTTTCATTAGTGACTGGGCGAATCGATAAACTAACGAGAAGCTAACGAGATACTAACAAGAGGACAAAAAGACAAATCAATTAGTCATACAAGCAAAAAAAATACTAATGGAATTCAAAACCTGAAATTCCATTAGTATTTTGTTATAATCCGGTATTATTTCTTGCGGTTCTTCTTCTCTTCGCCGCCGATTCTGTTAGCGGCAGCCTGATCACCCTTCATTACAAGCTTAATCATATCTGTCCTGAAGCCGGCATCGATGAAGTCGCAGTTCTTACAGAAGGGATATTTGTGTCTTCCCTCTACAATTGCTTTCCTAAGTCCCTGAAGCTTGGGGCCTTCCCAGACTTCCTTCACGGGAGTTGTGGACACATCGCCAAAATCAGTTACTTCTAAGCTGTCGCAACAGCAGATTCCAACCTTGCCGTTTGGAGTAATCCAAAGGTCAGTGTAGGGAAGAAGACAAGTCTGAGTGTATACCTTCTCGGTTGCCTGCTTGTTGGGAGCAGCACCTGCTCTGTTTGTAAGGACTTCGCCCAGATAACGCATCTGGATGATAATCTCCAGATCCTCAAATTCAGCGGGATGAGCCTTGATATAATCGTAAATCTCCTGAACATTCTTATGAAGCTTATATTCATGAGCGTAATTGTTGATGATAAGCTGATCAAGATAAGGCTGAAGTTCTCTTATCTTATCAAGGGTAAGAATAAGTCCGTTGGTGGACATGAAGATGAAACTTTTGGGAAGCTTCTCTCTCGCATATCTATGTCTCTCAACAATCTCAGTATCAAGAAGTGGCTCGTTGTTTCCGTAAAGAGTCAGGTGCCCTTCGTAACCCCAATCAGCCAGCTGGTCGATGATGGAGTGATAGAGATCATCTGAGATTTTGCAAAGGGGGCGCTTCTCGCACTTAACGCTTGCGGGACAGAAGGAACAAGTTGAGTTACATCTGTTGATTGTCTCGATGTTTACCACCTGGGGCATGGGAACCTGGTCCTGTTCCACAAACCACTTGCAGAAGGCGTCGCCGTCGTGGCTTCTTGTGGCAAACTGTAATTTAAGATAAGCGGCAGCTGCCAGATTGGGGGCAATTCTCCTTGCCTCGTATCCGAAGCGGCCTAAAAATGAACTGATTTTGATTGACATGATTTATCCTCTTGTTACGATTTGGTCTTTTCAGATAATACCATTGTTCGTGGCTTTATTCAACGCTTTCAAGTTTAAGAATTTTCTGCATCATATCGCAATCCTCGAACCATACATCTTTCAATGGCCAGGGCAGCGGCTCCACAAAGTCCCTGTCCTTCTTATCAAGGCGCCCAAGAAAGGTCTCAAAGGCCTTTGGATTCTTATATCGTAAAAACCCAAAATCTACTTTCAAGTATTTCCTGTCCTCTGCCTCGGAAGTTTTCGTAACCTGCTTAAAACTGGGCTTTCCGTAGGAATCATAGACAGTAATGTAGTCTTTCTGAATGATGGGTTCATCGTCGTCCTTGGGTGGCGTAAGGCGCACCTTTCCCGTATCTATGAAATGCTTCCACATGGTGGCCGCAATCCTTGAAATGGGAGTGGGAAATTCAAGCTTCTCTTTTATTTCATATGCATTGTAGCCAAGATCTGCCAGGTGCCTTATGGCTCCACCGCTGGCAAAATCATGGGTAAAGTCCGCCAATGCCTTGTTGAATTCATCGCTCATATGTTTACCTTCTGGTTGACAATTCTTAATACCTATTATTATAGTCTATCATATCATTTTTAACCTGCAACAAGCTGTAGAGCATGCTATAATTAATTTATGCAGCAATTAATTAACGACATCAAATCCGGAGAATTTAAGAAAGTCTATCTTTTGTACGGCGAGGAGGATTACCTCAGAAAGCAGTATAAGGATAAACTGCGCGCTGCCTTAACCACAGGTGAGGATGACATGAACTATGCCTATTTTGAGGGTAAGGACATCCAGGCAGGGCAGGTCATTGACTTTGCGGAGACGATGCCGTTTTTGGCTGAAAGAAGAGTTGTGTTTGTGGAGAACTCGGGATGGTTTAAATCAGGCGGAGACGCCATGGCTGAGTACATTCCCACACAATGTGACACGACTGTCATATGCTTCGTAGAGACAGAAGTTGACAAGAGAAGCAAGCTTTTTAAGGCAGTTACTGAGAAAGGGTATGCGACTGAATTTGCCAAGCAGAATGAGGAGACCCTCTTTAAATGGATTGCCGGCAAGTGCAAGGCCGAAGGAAAGCAGATAAGGCGTGAGGACATTTCCTATTTCATCGAGAAGACCGGTCCTGAAATGGACAATATGGCAAGGGAGATGGAGAAGCTTTTTTGCTATTGTCTTGAGAAGGATTCCATTACTTCAGCGGATATAGACGACATTTGCACTACCAAGATTGAAAGCCATATCTTTGCAATGATTGATGCCATTGCGGAGAACAAGCAGAGGGTGGCTCTAGATAAGTACTATGAGCTACTGGCCAATAAGGAAGCCCCCATGTACATTCTTTATATGATAGGAAGGCACTGCAGCAACCTTTTAATGACCAAGGAGTTGAGGCTTAAGGGCCTTGATAACAGGGCTATTGCGGAGAGAACCAAGCAAAAGGACTTCGTAGTAAGAAAGCAGGCCAACCAGGCATCAAGATTTAAAGCTGAGGATTTGCGGGCTGCGGTTGAGACCTGCGTTAAGGCCGAAACCGATGTCAAAACCGGCCTTATGAGCGACAGACTGGCCGTGGAGACGGTTATTTTGACAGCTTTAAAACACGAATAAAAAAATATTTTAAATCCTTATAAATTCCTTAGAAACTTCTTTTAAACTTACTTTTGTAAGCAACGAAAGGAGTTTTTATTTTTTATGAAAAAATTAACTGGTTTTAACTTAAAGTATTTAGCACTCGTGTTGATGGTAATGGATCATATCCATTACATGTTCGAGTTTACGGGATATGTGCCGATTTGGTTTTCATGGCTTGGAAGAATAGCAGCACCCTTGTTTTTGTTTTGCCTGATTGAAGGGTTTATTCATACCCATGACAGGAAGAAGTATTTTAAAAAGATTTACTTTATTGGTGCCTTTATGGGGCTTGTGCAGTTTGGGTTTTATAACGTCTTAAGGGGTCTTGTGAGAGGCGATGGATTTTTCCCTCAGAATGCAATGCTGTCAAGCTTCACGGTACTTCTGATTGTATTGCAGGGTATTGATTGGTGCAGAGAAAAACAGTGGGTGAAGGGCCTTGCGGGAATTCTGGTGCCCCTTGTTATTTGGCCTGTACTTGTTATGGATGTTCTGATGCCGGCGCTTATCAGTGCAGGAAGCGATTTGGGACTTTTCATTCTCAATGGAATAATGATGTCATTTCTTCCTGTGCATAATCAAATTATGGACGGCGGAACCGCTACAGTGCTTGCAGGAATTGTTTTGTATGCCTTCAGTTTCTGCAAAAATAAGGATATAAGGATTTTTGCCTGGGGGGTATTTTCACTTATATGGAATTTTGGCCTGATTTTCCTTTTCGGCGGCACTTTTACCGGTGAATTCCTCTTCTTTAACGCCTACGAATGGATGGAAATCTTCGCGATTATTCCAATGATATGCTACAATGGAGAGCGAGGCAAGGGTAACGGAAAACTGTTCTACGTTTTCTACCCCGCCCATGTGTATGTTTTATTCGCACTGTCGGTTCTTGTCTATAATTTAATTTAAGCTTGATGCAGTTTGGTGCAATTGGGGACAGGCCCCAACTGCACCGTGCAATCGGGGCCTGTCCCCAATTGCACCTAGCTTCGCGAAAGGATAAAAAATGCGAGCGGTAGTTACGAGAGTAAAGGAAGCGTCCGTAAAAATTGAGGGAAAAACAGTAGGAGAGATCAGGAAGGGATTCCTGGTCCTTCTTGGCGTTCACCAGACAGATACGGAGGCCATATCCAAAAAGATAGCTGACAAAATCTGCGGCCTTCGGGTGTTTGAAGACCCTGACGGAAAGATGAATGTGAACCCCACCGATGCGGGAGCTGAGCTTTTAATCGTGAGCCAGTTCACCCTCTACGCGGACTGCAAGTCCAGAAGACCGGGATTCAGCGAGGCAGCAAGACCTGATTTGGCCATACCTTTGTATGAGCTTGTAATTGCCGAGTGCAAAGCCAGAGGCTTCAAGGTTGAAACCGGCGAATTCGGAGCGGACATGCAGGTGGCATCTGTTAATGACGGCCCTGTGACTATACTTCTTGATAGTGAAGAACTTTAGGTGCAGTTTGGGCCTGTCCCCAATTGCACGTAGGAGGGAGAAATGAGCGTATACGAGAGATTGCTTAAGGTGAAAGACCCGGAATATCAGGAATTTCAGGCGAAGCTGGTGCCCAATATTGACCCGAAGACCATTATCGGGGTTAGGACTCCGGACATGAGAGAAATCGCCAAGGAAGTGGCAAAGAGCCCTGAGAAAGAGGCATTCCTAAAGGAGCTGCCCCACAAATACTACGAGGAGAACCTGGTGCACTTCTTCGTGCTGGCCCAGATCAAGGACTTCGACGAGTGCGTGAAGGCGGTGGAGGAGTTTTTGCCCTATGTGGATTGCTGGCCGGTATCCGATCAGGCCACACCCAAATCTTTTAAGAAAAATCACGATAAGCTCCTTCCCTGCATAAAAAGGTGGATTGCCTCCGATCACGTATATACAGCGCGTTTCGGCATCCGCATGCTTATGAACGAATTCCTTGGGGCAGATTTCAAGGATGAGTACGCCGAACTGGTGGCTAACAAAAGGGGCGAGGACTATTATCTTAAGATGATGGTTGCCTGGTATTTTGCCACGGCGCTCGCCAAGAACTACGATGAAACCGTTAAGTACATCGAAGAGAGAAGGCTTGATGAGTGGGTTCACAAGAAAGCCATTCAGAAAGCGGTGGAGAGCTTCAGAGTCACCGACGAGCATAAAGAATATTTGAAGAGTTTTAGATAAACAAGGAACCTGTTAATGAGAATTTTATCCATAGATGATGAGCCGGAAATTCTTTCCCTCATTAAAAGAGCACTTATAAATGAATATGAGGTGGACACATGCCTTCGTCCCAACGAGGAACTGCCTGCGAATCTCGCGGCCTATGACCTTATCATTTCCGATGTCATGATGCCCGGCGAGGACGGCTATGCGTTGGTTGAGAGAATCAGGGATGAGGTTACATGCCCCATTCTTTTCCTCACCGCCAAAAACATGGAAAGCGACGTTATCTACGGCCTTTCTGTCGGGGCAGACGATTACCTTAGGAAACCCTTCTCCGTGGCTGAACTAAGGGCCAGAATCTCAGCCCATCTTCGCCGCGAAAACAGGGAAAACACCAAGATAATCAAGGAAGGAGATGTGTGGTTTTACCTGGATGAAAAGGCCATTAAGGTCAATGGCGAGCCCTGCAAGCTCACAAAGAGCGAGTACGACATTGCACTTTTCCTTGCCAGAAACCACGGCCAGATTTTCTCAAAGGAGCAGATTTACGAGCAAATCTACGGTTATGAGAAAGACGGCAACGACACCGCCATCACGGAACACGTCAAGAATTTAAGGAAAAAACTGTCAAATCTCAGCGCCGACCCTATCGAGACAGTTTGGGGAATAGGATACAAATGGAAGAAAGAAGAGTAAGAAAAGGAAAAGACGTAAAACTGGGTACCCTGCTTGCCAGATATGTGTTAATTGTGGCAACCCTGCTTATTATCAGTTTCATTGTTTTCTACAAGGCTATAGTTTATTTTTATGCCGGTGGCAGGTGGAAAAATGCCAATCAGAGCGAAAATGAAGCCATGGCATGGGCAAATGAGAGCGCGGAGACAGGGTATTTCAACAGAGATACTATTCCTGAAGATATTGATGTCATAATCGATGACGCGGATGGAAACGAAGTATTCAGGATTATATGTAATCCGGAAAACGAGAATTTCTTGAACTCTTTCAGAGATGCCATTAAAAAGGGTGATGCTCCTATTGCAAGGGCACGCCAGGAGTTTTTCCGACAAATAATTGCAGCCAATGAGACAGCCTATATTCACTATAGTGTAACAGCGGAAAATGAAGGCTTACTTTCAATCGTAATCATTTTTGTGGGTGTTTTGGATGTTCTGATTCCCACAATTCTTCTAATCAGACGAATCAGAAAGAGTATCAGAAGCGTCAGCGAATATGCAAGACAGATTAATGCCGAGAATCTTTCAGGCGAGCCTGTTCGAAGCGGAATCCGCGAAATGAACGAAATCGTAGATGCCGTCGACTTCATGAAAGAAAACCTTGTGAAATCCATGGAAGAAAAGTGGGCCGACGAGCAAAAGAAGCGCGATGAAAAAGCCCAGATTGCCCATGACTTAAAAACCCCCTTAACCATCATCCGCGGCAACGCGGACCTTCTCCTCGAAAACTGCAAGTCCGACGAGGACAAGGAAGTAATCGAAACCATAATAAAAAACTCTGAGCGCATCGCCCAGAGTGTGTTAGACATTTTGGAGTAAACTAATAGAGTCGCAGGGCCCTCACTTCCTTTTTCGTCTATAAGGCACTCTGGCGGAGGGCACAACCTCGCTGGCGGGCGCCGTATTAGCCACTTGATCATCGAAGAAGATGTGGGCGCCGAAGGCCTTAAGTATCTCGGCCTTACTGATGCCTCCCAAGAAGAAGGCCTCATCAATACGCACATTCCAGGCCCTTAAGGTCCTGATGACTCTCTCGTGAGCCGGTGCACTTCTTGCGGTAACGATGGCTGTTCTTATGGGAGACTCCATGGGAGGGAACTCCCTTTGAAGATCTGATATGGTATGAAGAAAGTGGGCGAAGGGTCCTGCAGGAAGAGGATTGTTGGCATTGGCTTCCTCGTTCTGCTCGAAGGCCTTGAGTCCGAATTCATCATATATGAGCTGGCTCTCCTCGTTAAAGAGAACCGCATCTCCGTCGAAGGCTATTCTTATCTGTCCCACAGGGGCATCTGAATCGTATTCCTTGTTTGTATCGCAACAAATAATTCCTGCCGCTACTCCGGAATCAATGGCCTGAGCCACATCCTCCTCGTATGCTGACAGGAATAAATCAGTCTTAAACGCATTAAGATAAGGCGCCAATGAGGCACCGCTGGCAAGTACGGCTCTGGAAATGTTAAGGCCGTAATGCTTGATTGTATTGAACACGCGAAGAGAGGTATCGGGAGAGTTGTGGGACATAATGATGACTTCAACTCTATCCTCCATACCGGGAAGCTCATTAACCTTTAAAAGAGCCTCAATAAGGCCGAAACCCGGTCCCTTCTTAAGGATTTCGTCCTCGTGTTCCATCTGATATCTGCAATAGGCGTCAATGCCTTCTTTTTCAAATATCTCATTTTCGGAGGTCAAATCAAAGAGTGCTCTTGATGAGACTCCGATAACCAGTTTCTTGTTCCAATCGCACATGGCAAACTCCTTCCTCAGCGGAGTCTGCTGCCCTCATATCTGTCTCTGGTGAGAAGGGTGAAACGAATGGCTTCAAACTGTTCGCTGATATCTCCTTCGGGTACGGGAATGTCGCAGGCAATAGCCATTGTCGCAAGCATTTCCTTGTCGACCTTATCTCGCATACCAACCATTATATCGAGTCTTTCCTCGTAGCTCTTGGCATCAAGAAATGCTGCCAGCTGAGGATCTAAGTTCGAACTTTCGTCAGGCTGTAACTCGAATCTGTAACGTTGGGTCGCATCGGGATACTTCTCGGTGTCGACTCTTGAGATAAACATGTCAAGAGGTCTGGCAAAGGTCTTGCCTTCTTCGTCGAGAGAGCGGTAAATTACCAGTTTCTCTCCGGTTTCCGAATGAATGGCGGTGTCTACTATAACATATTTAGTCCCCTTAAAATGTCTATAAACTTCCCCCGATTTCGGTATCTGTGCCATAGAACTACCTACCTTTTCTGTATAGATAAATATATATCTATAATAATACTTCGGGGGTTTGTTGTCATTATTAAATCGTGTCTGAAACGGGAAATTTACATTCCAAAATCTCGGTATCCTTGGTGGTGACATTTGTGTCATTTATATACGGCACTTCTGCCAACTCAGCCAATTTACTGATGATTTCGGCCTTGGCTTCATCGTCAAGCTTTGAAAAAGACTTGTGGTGAACTTCCAAGGTGTACGTTCTTCGTCCGTCTGTATCGATTACCTTTGTAAGAGTGATTCCGGCGTTCTTAAATCCGGCATTGTTTAAATACTCCCTTACGTCGGCTCTGTATCTTCTTTCGAACTCTGTATAACTTGCTTCGGTCATTGCCTGCTTCTTTGTGGCTCTTACATTAATGGTTCCTGCTATACAACTGAGAGCGATGATTAAAAGTGTGAGTAATACCAGAACAGTCTTTTTCATATTTGTGATCCTCCTTGGTTCCCTGCTTCTGAACCCATTAAAACACAGGGGCAGGGCAATAAAACTCCCAAGGTGGATACAGGCGGCTGACGAATGTATATATCACTTTTAACAGGCTATTTTGCATTTCACATGCCGATTTTCGCCACTTACCGTCTTTTGCATGACAAAACTCGGAACATGTTGTATCATCACATCATCAAAAGGATGCATCCCTTGAAACTGAAAGGAGGAGGGCACGAATGAAAGTCACCGTTGATATCTCACCCGAATACAAAGAACCATATGCCGTAATACATACGGATAAAGTAACGGACGAGATACAGAGAATGATAGACATCTTCTCTATAAATGAAGCCCCCATAACAGCACTACAGAACGAAGAGGACATCATAGTCATGCAGCCTAAAGAAATATACATGATAAGAATCGAAAACGGCGACACCGTGATATACGGAGAAAAGAATAAATACCGTTCAAGAAAAAGACTCTATGAGCTGGGCGCCCTGCTCGGTGCACAATTCATGCAGATATCCAAGTCAACACTCGTAAATCTGTCATACTTGGACATTATCGAGTCCGGATTCAGCGGAACACTTCTGCTCAAACTTCGCAACGGCAGTAGTGATTATGTGTCAAGAACATATTTGCCGGCATTTAAAAAGTATCTCGGATTATAAGGAGGAAAATAATGAATAACACGTTAAAGGATCTCTTAAAGAGCACCGTAATCAGCATTGGAATGTCACTAACTATCTTCAGTCTCGTATGCATAGTATTTGATATCGGATTTGGCGGTAACTTCAGTCTTGAAGGTTATCGTATGACAAAGATGATAATCGGAAGTGTGGTAATCGGTCTGGGCTTTGGTTTACCCACTATTGTTTATAAGAAGGATTCACTCCCGATGCCCGTCAGAGTCCTCATTCATATGGGGATCGGATGTGTAATCTATACTCTTGTAGCCTATATAGTAGGCTGGATCGGCGGATCCGCATCCATTGGTCAGGGTATTGTCATTGCTGCCATTCAGCTTGCAGTTGCTTTCATCATCTGGTTCTGCTTCATGCGCTTTTACAGATCCGAAGCCAAAAAGATGAACGACAAAATTCAGCAGATGAAATAAATACACAAAACTATCATCCCCTTATGATAAGCGCGGTTAGACGACCGCGCTTATTCTTTATCTAATTCAGCTGTGAATAGTAACAGTTTGTTTTCATATATATTTAAGAAAATCATAAAGTTTATTCGCCGCCTATGGTGCTATAATCTAGATGATTGAGGTGACATTTATGAAAAAAGCTATTATCGTCATGCTGGTCATAATACTTGGAACCTGCGCAGCAGGCTGCTTTTTGACCAACAGAAAGCCGGAAAAGACAATTGAGTCAGCTCCCAAGGTGACTGCAGCAGTCAAGGAGGAGTTGAAGCCTGCGCCCCCAAAGGCAGAGGAGCCTACAGCGGAACCAACCCCTGAAACCACAGAGGTAATCACTCCCGCACCCACAAGAAATCCCGAGGGCATAGCGGAGATTTACAATTTAAAGAAGAGTCAGGAAGGCGTAGACAAGTATGAGAGCCTTCTTAACTCATCCAAGCAGGAGTCGATGCAGTACAAGGCATCACAGATTGATGACCTTCTGGCGCGTTTACAGGGATCGGACAACACCTATATACCTGAGATTGATTCTTATTCAATTTCAGACGTGGAAACATGGAATGACAGACCGGTCTATACATTAAGAAAGAGCGATGACTACGAAAGAATAGTCATCTACATCCATGGAGGAAGCTTCATAACAAACGTTACAAACACGCAGCTTCGCTACGTCGACAACATCGCTCAGGATACAAACGCCAAGGTGTATGTTCCCATTTACCCTCTGGCACCCACATATACTTACAAAGATACATATGCTTTACTTGAAACCCTTTACACCAGCCTTTTGGAACAGGGTAAAAGCATCACTATCTTCGGTGACTCCGCAGGCGGCGGAATCGCTTTGGGCTTTGTGGAAGAACTCAATGAAAAGGGCATTCAGATTCCGGATAAGCTTGTCCTTATGTCCCCTTTACTTGATATAACAGGAACAAACGAAGAAGCCTATGAATACGAGGCAAAGGATCCTTTGGTTACCAGATACGAGGTAATCATGTGCGGTCTCGCATGGGCAGGAGATACAGACGTTTTTGACTACCACGTAAGTCCTATTTACGGGGATATCACAAACATGCCAAAGACTTTGGTGACGGTGGGATCCAACGAGTATTTGGCT
>JAFZSQ010000037.1 GCA_017619295.1 Lachnospiraceae bacterium | reverse complement strand
GCAAGACGGATATCGGAGTCGATATTGATCTTACATACAGCAAGCTTAGCTGCCTGACGAAGCTGCTCTTCAGGAATACCTACAGCATCGGGCATCTTTCCGCCGTACTGGTTAACCATCTTAACGAATTCCTGAGGAACTGAAGATGAACCGTGAAGTACGATAGGGAATCCGGGAAGTCTCTTGATGCACTCCTCAAGAACGTCGAAACGAAGCGGAGGGGGAACAAGGATTCCGTCTGCATTTCTTGTGCACTGCTCGGGAGTGAACTTGTAAGCACCGTGTGATGTTCCGATAGCGATTGCAAGAGAGTCACAACCTGTTCTGTCAACAAACTCTTCAACCTCTTCAGGACGAGTGTAAGCTTCCTTACCAGCCTCAACCTGTACTTCATCCTCGATACCTGCAAGAGTACCAAGCTCAGCCTCAACTACAACGCCGTGTGCGTGTGCATACTCAACAACCTGCTGTGTTAAAGCGATGTTGTCCTCAAATGACTTTGAGGAAGCGTCGATCATAACAGATGTAAATCCACCGTCGATACAAGACTTACAAAGTTCAAATGTATCACCGTGATCCAAGTGTAATGCGATGGGGATTTCAGGGTTCTCAGCTACAGCTGCCTCAACCAGCTTAACAAGGTAAGTGTGGTTAGCGTATGCTCTTGCACCCTTGGATACCTGAAGGATAACAGGGCTCTTTAACTCGCCTGCTGCCTCTGTGATACCCTGTACGATTTCCATGTTGTTTACGTTGAATGCACCGACAGCGTATCCGCCATCATAAGCTTTAGCAAACATGTCTTTCGTGGTAACTAATGCCATTTTATATACCTCCTATATTAGTATGAAATTTTTAGTTAACCCATTAGGGATATTATATCGCTATTCCAAATATGGAATGCGGATATATTCGTATTAAGCAGTCTGTCCGCTAAGGAACTGTTCCAAATCAACAACAGCTTCCTTCTCGTCGGTTCCGTCTGCTGCAACAGTTAAGGTTTCGCCATTATCCAAAACAAGACTCATCATACCCATGATGCTCTTGGCATTTACTCTCTTATCGCCGATCTCGATGTAAATTCTGGATTCGTGCTGGCTGGCTCTCTGCACAAGAAGGGCAATGGGACGTGCATCAAGACCGTTTTCAAGATTAATGGTTACAGATTTTTTTGTCATAATTCTCCTCCTTGGGCCTTAGCCCCTTACCTTATCAGCAAGCTCGGACAGCTTTCTGAGCCTGTGATTTACTCCGGATTTGCCAACCGGAACCGAAAGCATCTCACCCAATTCCTGAAGGGTGGCCTCCGGGTATTCCAATCGAACTTCCGCCACCTCCCTGAGTTTCTCCGGGAGATTCTTCAGTCCGTATGTATCCCTAAGTAGATAAATGTCCTCCATCTGTCTGGACGAAGCATCCGCAGTCTTCTTGATGTTGGCTGTCTCACAGTTAACTCTTCGGTTAACGGTATTTCTGACTTCCTTAAGAATTCTGGAGTTCTCAAAGCTCATCAGTGAAACATGAGCTTCCATTACATTGAGAAGTTCTACTATCGATGAGCCTTCTTTTATATATACGACAAAATACTTCTTTCGCGTAATAATCTTTGCTTCTACGTCAAAGTCCCTTATGATGTCCTTAAGCTGCATGGCCTGTGCTTCATTCTCGCACAAAAACTCCATGTGATAGCTTTTATCCGGATCGCTGACCGAACCAACGCTTAAAAAAACGCCCCTTAAAAAAGCCCTTCGGCAACAGGAACTCTTAAGGAATACAGGGTCCACGGGATCAGACAAATTGCCGAATTTGTCCATTACCATGTCAGCTTCCGCCCCTCTAAGGACCATAGCAGATTCTATATTAAAGGTTTTTTTCCACAATGTAAAGCCTTTTCTTAAAACACAGGGGTTGTCGGATTTAAAGCCAATGATGAGTCCATCGTCCTCAGTCTTGCCGAAATATCCGGCAAAATGCATGATAGCCATGAGCTCTGCAAGGGCGCAATGACGGGGTCCCGGTATGTGTTTGGTCAGCTCTTCTTTAACATCAGTCGAAAAAGACATATTGCCTCCTAAAACTTTCCCAGTCTGATTACTTCGGGTTCCAATGTTACTCCAAAAGTCTCTTTGACGCGCTCGCCTACATCCTTTATCAGTCTGTCAATGTCTGATGCGCTGGCATCTCCTTTGTTTATTACAAATCCGCAATGCTTCTCCGAAACCATTGCTCCGCCCACAGTATATCCTCTAAGGCCCGTATCCTCAATAAGCTTTCCGGCAAAATATCCCTCAGGCCTTTTAAAAGTTGAACCTGCACTGGGGAATTCTAAAGGCTGTTTGGATTTCCTTCTTTCCTTAAGGTCCTCCATTGTGGCTTTTATTTCTTCCTTATTACCTTTGGAAAGTTTAATCTTTACCTCGGTAACGATATAATCCTTTTTTCTTACAACGCTTGTCCTGTAACCAAAGCCCATGTCCTCACAGGGGATTTCCATAAATTCACCCTCTTTTGTAAGAACCCTTACGCTTGTGATTACATCCTTAAGTTCTCCGCCGTAAGCTCCGGCATTCATCACAACACCACCGCCGATGGTTCCTGGAATTCCTGCGGCAAACTCAAAGCCTGTAAGTTCATTTTCCAAAGCAACGGAGCCGATTTTGGACATTAATGCTCCGGCCTTGGCGATAATTGTTTCTCCCTCAACTTTTATATCAGAAAACAGACGTCTTGTTTCAAGGATTACTCCGTCAAAACCTTCGTCACTTACAAGAAGATTGCTTCCGTTTCCTATTAAAAAGCGGGGTATGTTTTCAGAGTCCAGGTATTTGCAAAGGTCCGCCAGTTCTTTTTCTTTTTCAACAAAAATCAGGCAGTCGGAATTTCCGCCTACCTGAAATGTTGTATGCTTTTTTAGGGGTTCGTCATATAAAATATGACTTTCGGGAACCAAACGACTTATTGCTTCCTTTGTTTCCTTTGTAATCATACCCGAGCTCCGTTTTTAGTTTGCTTTATCAAGTACAAGTTTAGCTGCGCCGTAGATTCCGGCATCGTTTCCAAGCTCAGCAAGGGCAAACTTGATGTCTCTTGCTGCAGGGAATACGTTGTTGTTATATGCGGGAATAATGTAATCGAAGAGCACAGGGCCTGCCTTTGATACACCGCCTCCGATAACAAATATCTGAGGGTTCATAACTGCTGCAACGATTGCAAGACCGATACCGAGGCATCTTCCGAATTCCTTGGCAACATCGATTGCCACTTCATCTCCTGCCTTAACAGCATCGAATACTGACTTGGCACTAAGCTCTGTATCTCTTAATACACTGGGCTTCTCATCTGCAACGAGACGTCTCTTTGCAAGTCTTACAACACCGGTTGCTGAAGCATACTGCTCAAGGCATCCTCTGTTGCCGCATCCGCAGACACTTAACTCGCTGTCGTTTAAGTGGATATGTCCGATCTCGCCGGCAGCTCCGCTGGTACCGCTTAAGATCTGGCCGTCAACGATGATACCACCGCCAACACCGGTTCCAAGAGTAACAGCAACTACGTTCTTGTAGCCACGGCCGCCGCCCTGCCACATTTCACCCAATGCTGCAACGTTGGCATCGTTACCTGCCTCAACCTGAACGCCAAGAATGCTTTCAAGTTTCTCTTTGATGGAGAACTCGCCCCATCCAAGGTTAACCGCTTTGTGGATCATTCCGTTGTCATCTACGGGACCGGGTGCACCGAGACCCACGCCGATAAGATCATCTTTGGAGATGTTCTTCTCAGCCATCTTATCTTCTATGGACTTAGCTATGTCGGGAAGAATTGCTTCTCCGCCGTTAGCTGTACGAGTGGGGATTTCCCACTTATCAATTGCTTTTCCCTCTTTGTCGAACAAACCGATCTTAACGGTTGTTCCTCCCACATCTACACCAAAAACATAATTCTTCATTAAAACATTCCTCTTTCACTTAATTAATCATCGTCGTCCCTGTTCTTTGTGAAGGACGCCTGTACTCTCTGGTAGAACTCTTTGGCTGCGTCATAACCCATCTTCTTCTGTCTGTGGTTAACCGCAACTGTCTCACAGATAATCGCAAGGTTACGTCCGGGTCTGATGGGAATGGTATGGCAGACAATCTTGTTTCCAAGATATTCTGTGTACTCTTCCTCAAGACCAAGGCGGTCGTATTCCTTGTCTTTATTCCAATCCTCAAGCTTGATAACGATATCAATGCTCTGAGTTTCCTTGACGCTTGATACACCGAAGAGTGTCTTAACGTCCACAATACCGATACCTCTAAGCTCGATATAGTGCTTGGTAATCTCGGGAGCAGATCCGATCAGGGTATCATCGGATACCTTTCTGATTTCGACAACATCATCGGTTACAAGACGGTGCCCACGCTTTATAAGCTCCAATGCTGCCTCGGATTTACCGATACCGCTCTCACCTGTAATAAGAACACCTTCACCATAAACGTCTACGAGTACGCCATGGATGGTGATACAGGGTGCAAGCTTTACATTAAGCCAACGAATTATCTCCGCCATAAATGCGGATGTAGCTTTCTTGGAAACAAGAACGGCTCTCTGATGCTTAAGCGCCACCTCTATAAACAAGGGGTCGGGTGTAAGCTCTCTGCAGAATACGATTGCGGGAATTTCATAGGAAAGAAGCTGTTCGTAAACCTCTTTCTTCCTGTCCTCGGAAAGACCCTGCATGTAGGTGTATTCCACAAATCCGATAACCTGAAGTCGTGTCTCTTCAAAGTGTTCAAAGTAACCTGCCATCTGAAGTGCGGGACGGTTGATATCCGGCTGAGTAATACGGATCTTGTCCGCATTAATCTCGGGTGTCAGGTTGTCCAGTTTCATTTTCTCAATAATAGCTGATAATCGAACGCTGGCCATAGGATTCTCCTCTTTAGTTTATTTTTGAAGCAACCTGCTTCAACTACTCATTTTATCACAGTGGATATGTTGCCACAAGATTTTATTGCTTGTGGAAATAGCCATAAACACTCTCCGCAGCCTTTGGATTCATCTCGGGAATTGCCTCAAGTTCTTCAAGGGTGGCATTCCTTACATCCTCTATGGAGGCAAAAGTTCTCATGAGAGCCTTTCTCCTTGCGGGTCCGATTCCCGAAATCTCATCCAAAACGGATTTGGTCTGATCCTTGCTTCTTAAGGATCTGTGGAACTCGATGGCAAATCTGTGAGCCTCGTCCTGAATTCTTGTAACCAGTTTAAATCCTTCGGAATGAGTATCTATGGGAAGTTCTTTGTTGTTAAAATAGATTCCTCTGGTTCTGTGAAAATCATCCTTAACCATTCCGCAAACGGGAATGTTCATCTTAAGTTCATCAAGGACCTTTAAGCAGATATTAACCTGGCCCCTTCCACCATCCATAAGAATCAAGTCGGGAAGGGTTGAAAAACCGGTGCTTATTTCCTCTCCCGATTCTTCTTTTCCTCTTAAGAGTCTTCTGGTTAAAACTTCATGCATGCAGGCGTAGTCGTCGGGACCTGCGACTGTTTTGATTTTGAATTTTCTGTAGTCGCTTCTCTTGGGTTTACCCTTTTCAAAAACCACCATGGAGCCTACATTTTCAAAACCGCTGGTGTTGGATATATCAAAGGCTTCCATTCGGTTAAGTTTATCAAGTCCCAGAAGCTCCTGAATTTCCTTAACGGCTCCGATTGTTCGGCCTTCTTCTCTCTTTAATCTCTCCCTGTCCTGATTAAGTACAAGGGCAGCGTTCTTTCTCGCCAGCTCCACCAGCTTCTCTTTGGAACCAATTTTAGGAACCTTGATATATACTCTGGATTCCTTTCTGCCCGTTAACCATTCTTCAATAAGACCTGCTTCCTCCAGCTCTGTGGGAAGCATAATCTCCTTTGGAATATAGGGTGTTCCTGCGTAGAACTGTTTTACAAAATCTCCGAGCACATCGGCATCGGTTTCAGTCGATGACACATGTGTCATATAGAAGTGTTCTCTTCCGATAAGTTTTCCGTCCCTTACAAAGAAAACCTGAACAACTGCCTCGTTATCCTGCCTGTCTCTTGCTATGGCGATAACGTCCTTGTCATCTCCGTCATGGTCCGTAATCTTCTGCTTCTGGGTTACAGCCTTAACACTGTTAATAAGGTCTCTGTATGTAGCCGCAGTCTCAAAGTCCAAAGCCTCTGAAGCAGCATTCATCTTTGCTTCCAGGTCCTTCACGATGGAGGAATAATTGCCACCCAGGAAGTCCAGAACTTTATCGATATTTTCCCTGTACTCTTCCTCACTTACTTTACCGGTGCAGGGTGCCATACACTGTCCTATATGGTAGTTTAAACAGGGACGACCTTCAGGCTCTCCCGTAAGCTTCTTATTGCAGGTTCTTATCTTATATGCCTTATTAAGAAGATCCAAAGTCTCCTTCACCGCATAGTTTGATGTGAAGGGGCCAAAGTATCTGGACTTGTCCTTCTTCATCGTTCTTGAGGACTTTACTCTCGGGAATTTCTCTCCAAGAGTCACCATGATATAGGGATAAGTCTTATCATCCTTAAGCATGGTATTATACTTTGGCTCATGCTCCTTAATCAGGTTGTTCTCAAGCACCAAAGCTTCCAGTTCCGAATCCGTAATGATGTACTCGAATCTCTTAATCTGAGTAACCATCTTCTCAATTTTGGGCGACTTCTTATAACCCACCCTGAAGTATGAGTGGACACGGTTAAATAAGTCGATGGCCTTACCCACATAGATAATGGCATCCGACGCATCATGCATTATATAAACTCCCGGAGTATGGGGGAGCTTTTTCAATTCTTCTTCAATGTCAAACATATACTAATAATACTCTATTCCCTCGGGATAATACAAATGATGTGATTATATTTCCTTCTTCTCATCAACACTCTTTCGTAGCTCAGAAATAGTCTTCACCAGAAAATCAGGAAGCTGTACACCCATTCTCCCAACATTTTCCAGAATCGATAACAATTCGTTAAGAATAAACCAAGTCAGTACCAATGTTCCGAATATGGCGTATACGCTGCTGTCAGGCCATATCTTTCCTATCAAATGAGTTATGACATAGTCCAAACCAAAGGCCACAAATATTGTGAAGAAATACCCAATCTTCTTATAGATTCCAATGACACCCTTCTTGCTGTTCCAGCCGTATTTCGTACTTCCCGGATGTTCCACCGCTTCCTTATGACATGCAATCAGTGCCGTAATATAATCAGCCAGCATCAAATAGCAAAAGAAAAATAGTTCCGGGCCTATTGTCTTAAACTTCTCCCCAATAAAAGCACCGATTACCGAAAGGGCCACATTAAGCGGTGTTAAAGTCTTCTCCATAGTTTTTTCAAGTGTTTCGGGACAATATTAAGGAAGTCTTAATAATCATACATAAAGAAAGCAGGCTTACCGTTTTCGATATGCCTGCTTCTCTGTAAAAAGAATAGATGCCTCCACTAATGAGTTGCCTGAAATTTGTAATGTATTAAGATGATTCTGTTTTGGCTGACAGTTTCGCAATATATTCTTCGATTACTCTATTCATGTCATCCTCATTAAAGCGTTCCAAGAATTCTTTAAGTGTTTGGTCTCCTTCCCTTTTTTGAAGGTCAAGACCATAATCCAGCATCAACTTTAAAATAGGTATATTATTCTCGTTTATGCTACCTACAGCACATGATATAGGAGAAAACCCCCTATTATCGTTGATATTTGGGTCAGCACCAAGTTCCAAAAGTATTTTCACAGCCTCGATGCAATGTGTTTGACAAGCTGTATGAAGATATGAAAAGCCTTGGAAATCTTGAAAATTAGGATTTGAGATGGAACGCATATCTTTCAATATTTCATCGTCCGATTTCATCCAGTTACAACCAATATCCGCTATTTTGTATACCATCTCGTCCCTTCCCATTCTGTCCAGCATTGCTACTCCTCCTTTTAATTATGTTTGTTTTCATAAATGTGACATATAACATCCTTAACAACGCAAGAAGCAGATATTTTTTCTTTAATATATCTGCTTCTTAGTGTGTTAGTGATGATTATCTTATTTGAAAGACTGAACAATTTCAGAAGATAAATCTATCCCATTCTCATTTGTCCCTTTTTCCCAATAGTATACATTAGCAAAGTGTATTTGGCTCCATTTATAAAATAAATCATTTAATGATTTTGCAATAATAAGCCCATGTATATTTGGTCCTTGATCAAACACGTCATGTTCATAAAATACTATGTGCCCATTCCTAATGTCTACGCAAAAAGCGTCCCCATTAGCAAATCTAAATACCGGATACCAATTCATTATATCGTCCTTAACATCAAACTCATCAGTCTCAATATCATAAGATTCATTCATAATTTCTATCAATTCTTCATTGGCACTGGCTAATTCTTTATATGCAACAAAGTCAATTTCTCCGATTAATCTGCCTGATGAATCGAACCATGCCATTTCTAGTTCTTCGAAGTTTTCATAGACATTTCTAACATCTTCATTGACATCCTGCCCTAAAATGTTATTTATTTTTATGCAACATCTCCTCTCGTTAATTAATTTGACCTCATATTTAGTTGAAATATATTCCTTTAATTCGTCAAAATATAAATTCATCTTTCTCCTTTCTTTTAACTATATTGATGTGCAAATGGGACACAGCCTATAAACGTATTGATACTTCGCATCCTGCGCATAACACTATTTTTTTTCTATAGGGATGAATATTAAACCCGTTCAGTCCATAATCATCCAGCATTTTCCCGGCAAATTGGTATATGTCTTTTGCTGACGCGTTTGGGTTATCTTCTATAAACTCTATCCATTTTACATTCCATTTTCCCTTTCCATGTATTGAGTTCAGATGATATCCTCCTTTCCCACCGCCTACGATTACAGTATACAAGTCTACATCTATTCCTCTTTCCGAAATAAAGTTTGCATATTTCTCACTTTTACCTCGGAATTTGGGAATAATATGGTGATCTTCAGTTTTTCCAGATATGTAACTTGAAGTAGTTAATAGTGGTACTTCCGGTGCATGTGCCTTGGGACTACGTGTCTTTTTGTACTGTTTATACAGTTCATAGCCTTTTTTACCTATTTGACCAAATTTATAGGCGCCGGCACTCTCTATTGCGCCCAAAGCAGTTCCTGCCGCGACATTTAATCCAAAATCAACAAGGCTAAACTCATTCTCTTTCGCACGTCTTTCCTGAACTGCGCGTAGGCCCGCACCAATGCGATCTGCACTATATGGACTTATACCCAAGGTAAATGTGCTAGATTCGCCGCATCCTCTTCTTGGATCTTTTGACATTGGCATAGCTGCATAAGCATCTCTAAAGCCTATATCTGCACCTATCGCCATGGAATCTTCTAATCCGGCAAACCTATTGTTATTATATCGGGTTTTGGCATAATCTGTCAGGTAATCAAAGGCTGTAGTTAAGCCAATGGCTTTAGCTCCTCGTTTAGCCTCTTCACCCAAGGTTTTGGAGCGACCCTTTCCAAAAACATAGCCATTAATTGCGTTTCCTACGGCATCTTTAGCCACCTCAAAATAATCAATATCATTAAGGTTTCCATTCAAATACCATTGCTTTGCAACGCTCCCTAATGCCCCACCTGCAGCATCTGCAAGCGTTATTAATCCTATTTGCCCTGTCAGGCCAACAGCTAATCCCCTGGTTCCGTCAGATACTGCACCATATATACCTTCTCCAACAGCCTCGTGCCAGTCAATCTGATTTCCGGATAGTTTTTGTGAAATCACAGACTGCACAAAACCTCTTCCGAAGCCAAACAGAGCTCCTCCGGCGCCTCCAATTAGAGCAGTTACGAGCTGAGGTACGTTGCCATCAGGATCCACCTCATTTACGGGATCATTGTCACAATATCCATACCCATTTATACCCCTCTTTATGGGGTCGATTGCAAGCATTCTGCCTGCCTTGGGATCATAGAATCTCGCGTTGCCGTAATACTTGCCGATTGCAGAATCATAGCGATATGTAGAGAATCTTAAGTTCTCATCAAGGGTATCGGGAAGAGTTGTTTCTCCTTCACCCCAGATACCAAGGCTTGAAACGCGCCTAATGTTTCCTGCTTCATCTGTGGCAAGCAAAGGACTTCCGTAAAGGTCTGCATGGAAGAATGTCTTCTCACTAAGTGATGCCTCAGGATTAGGAATGTCAGGAGTATACTTCTGACCGATTCTATCGTATGCTCCACCAAAGACTGTCTTGGTGCTGCCTTTACCTGTTTCATAGGTCATAAGGTTATTACCGAGTGACGAAGTCATGAAATCAGGAACGAACTTACGCTCTTTGGTTCTGAAGTTTTCTCCGCTCTTTAACTTCTGAGTAGTCTTAACGAGTTCTCTAAAGAAAATTGCTGGTTTAACGCAGGACGCAGGTGGCAAAATAAATGTCACCTGCGCTAGTGCTAATTCGACAAATCACAGTCATAAAAGAATAAAGTCCTCAGTCACTAAGCACTCTACCGAATCGACTCGTTTCTACCAAGAATAGGATTAAATATCTCCAAAATCTCCGCAAATCCAATTTTCTTACTTCCTTCGAACATGTCAATTTTATCTCCAATTTTTAAACTGTTTGGGTAATCCTCCGGTGCGATAAAAGTTATTGTCCCTTTAACAGTGTTTTGGCTTAAACCCGAATCAAAATAATGATGAACACCTGTTGTCAAATTCTTACCATCAATCAGATGTGATGGCCTGTATCCATCATATAATTCTTTTTTTTCATCAAAACAAAAAACGACTTCAACATCGGCTTTCATATATCTTTATCCTCCTTAATATACATGATTAATTCCTATGATATGTGAGTTAAAATAATCCAGCATTTCAGGTTCAACAACAGGTGTTCCTGATTTAAAAATTGATGGATCCAATTTCATATGATTCAGCTTATTGTACACTCGTCCAGGAATTGTTGCTTTGATAATTGCAGCTTTATCTCTGTTTATTGCTTTGTTCGCAAATTCAAGAGTTTCATCAAAATTGTTCCCAAATTCCTTTGCAGCAACTCGCGCGTTCAATAAGTAAAAAGGAGATTCTGTTTAATTTGTAAACTTAACTGATAAAAAATTAGAAATTATGATACCAGCTCATCCGGTCTGCATCCAAGTGCATCTGCCAATGCCTTGACGATATTTATCTGAGCGTGGGTAATGTCACTTTGACCTTGTTCATATAACTGAATCATACGAAGAGAAACTCCGGATTTCTCGCTTAGCTGTTTCTGCGTCATTTCATAATATGTCCTAAGTCTCTTAAGCATAGATTCTTCTTGCTTCCTTCTATACTCAAGATATTCATCAAACTCATCAAAGGCTCTTGTTTCATCTGCTTCGTGCAAAATATATCTGTTTATAATATGCTTTGCAGTCAACCCCCTCTCATAAAGCTTCTTAAAGGATATGTTCTTTATCCACTGATATCTGGCAAGAATCCACCCACACCAATATTCAGGACTCTTATCTATACAATATTCATATCCAAATTCAACGCATTTGCCAAACACTTCAAGGATTACTGCCATAGCTAGTTCTGTCCCGGAGCATCCCGCAATATATTTGGGATTTCCGCTTTCAAATTCATATCCAATCGCCGATCTTGAGAAGAAAGTAAGGGCATCATCTGCAGAATATCCCCCTCGATTTACCATACAATCCAGATATTCACCAAGTATTTCAGAGGAATCGTCAATATATAATTCGTTGTATGCGTTCATCATCATTCCTCCATTTCTCTCTCAAAATGTCTATCATATAGTGGCCTTCTGTGGATAGCGTTCTATATTTGAAATAGCTCTCTCTTGCCTCCCAATCACGTTTCTCCTTGCGTGGGAAATATATCTCATTTGAGGCAAGCTCCCATCCTTCGAAGGAAAGATTATCAAACGCTCTTTGACTCATTAATACATACTGCTCGCCCAAGTTGCCTAAACTCATTGCATAATTCAGCTTCTCAAGGGTAATTACATTATTAAGAAAATCATTTGCAAAGGCAAAATATGAATCATCCGCACGATAGCCTCTAATAACATCATACTTATGATAATCCGGCAAAAAATTCCCCAAGAGATAATTCCTGGCATCCATTGCAACTTCGGACTTAACTTTAAAAATACGATTATCAACCAAAACAGAAAGCCAATTCAGAATGTTATAATTACCATCTCCCAAATTTAAAATCGATAATTCTTCTTCAGAAATGCTATATCTGTTAGCATAACCGTCTCGTCCTTTTCCGACCGCCCATTCCTTAGCAAGTTCAGGGTCATATGTGCAATAAAATCCAAGGCCGTAATCATTATTAACGTTTCCTTTTCCAAAGGTCGGTGTCTCAATAATTCCGGCTGAGCCATGATATATTGTTTTCTTTTTGCTATCTTTTCTCATATTTCTATTGTATCGTCAGGACGATAGCCCTGTCAACTCTGCTAAGACTAATCAAAACAAAAAAACGGGGCAAAGCCCCGTTTTAAAATCATAGTTTTATAATGTTGTATTTGAAAATCTTCCTACGGGAGCTTCGTTCTCAGCCTTCAAATCCTCCATGGACTTGGGAGCCTCCCATTTCTCCTCCTTAGGCTCCTCCGGCTTTTCTTCTGCCTTGGGTTCCTCGTCTTTAGGCTCTTCGGGTTTAGGTTCCTCGGTCTTAGCCTCGTCTTCTTTCTTTTCCTCAGGCTCAGGAAGTCCCTTTGCCTCACGGAATATCTTCATGAATTCCTTACCGGTGATGGTCTCTTTCTCAATAAGGTATTCGGCAATCTTATCCATTACGTCACGATTCTCGGCAAGAAGCTTCTTGGCTTCCTCATAGCATTCTTTGAGGATTCGCATTACTTCCTTGTCCACCTCAGCCGCTGTTACATCTGAGCAGTTAAGTGCTGCTCTTCCGTCAAGGTACTTGCTCTCAACTGTTGCAAGTCCGATAAGGCCGAACTTCTTGCTCATACCATACTGAGTTACCATGGACTTGGCAATGTCTGTTGCCTTCTCGATATCGTTTGATGCTCCGGAAGTAACTGTATCAAATACCAGCTCTTCTGCGGCACGTCCGCCGAGAAGTCCTACTATCATCTCATGAAGTTCCTTCTCGGAATTAAGATATTTCTCTTCCTCAGGAACATGCATTACATATCCGAGAGCTCCCATGGTTCTGGGAACGATTGTAATCTTCTGTACGGGCTCGGTATTCTTCTGAAGTGCTGAGAGAAGGGCATGTCCAACTTCATGGTAGGAAACGATCTTTCTCTCTTCCTTACTCATGATGCGGTCTTTCTTCTCCTTACCCACAAGAACCTGCTCAACTGCCTCGAAGAGGTCTTTCTGGGTAACGTACTCACGTTTATTCTTAACTGCATTGATTGCAGCTTCGTTGATCATATTTGCAAGATCGGAACCAACTGCGCCGCTTGTGGCAAGAGCAATTGCCTCAAGGTCAACGGTCTCATCCATCTTAACGTCCTTGGCATGTACCTTAAGAATCTCAACACGTCCTTTAAGGTCGGGCTTATCAACAATAATTCTTCTGTCGAAACGTCCGGGACGAAGAAGAGCCTTATCAAGGATCTCAGGTCTGTTGGTTGCCGCAAGGATCAATACTCCCTTTGTGGAATCGAAACCATCCATCTCTGAAAGGAGCTGGTTAAGTGTCTGCTCTCTTTCTTCGTTTCCGCCGCCGTAACGGTTATCACGGCTTCTACCGATGGCATCAATCTCATCTATGAATACAATACAGGGAGCATTTTTACTTGCTTCCTTAAACAAATCTCTTACTCTGGATGCTCCGACACCGACATACATCTCAATGAAGTCGGAACCAGTCAGTGAGAAGAAGGGAACATGTGCCTCACCGGCTACGGCTTTGGCAAGAAGTGTCTTACCTGTTCCGGGAGGGCCGACTAAAAGGGCACCCTTAGGTATTTTTGCACCAATTCCTGCATACCTTCCGGGATTATGAAGGAAATCCACCACCTCGACAAGTGATTCTTTCGCCTCGTCTTCTCCGGCAACATCCTTAAATGTAACACCCGTTTCTTTTTGTACATAAACCTTGGCAGTATTCTTACCTACTCCCATGGGTCCGCCTGCTCCACCAATCTTCTTGAAGAGGAAGCTTAATACAACAAGCATTATGATTACAGGTAATACATATGTTATCAAAATCGAAAGAAGCACGCCGGAATTATCGGAAATCTGTCGATTAATCTCAACGTTATGCTCTTTCAGGTAAGGAATCAGATTCTCATCGTCATCCACATAACCTGTATAGTAGGTCTCACCCGATTTGCCTACCATGTTTCCGTAGATATACCAATCGGGAAGATTTGATTGTTTGGCCTGGTTGGTGGTGTAAATAGTCAGGCGACTTTTATCCACTGAGATTTCTACGCTCTCAACTTTGCCTTCCTCCACCATTGTCAAAAACTCGGTGTAGGAAATCTCCTGAGATGAATCTCCGCTAAACACTCTCATTATTATGCTTACCAAAAAGATGGTAAATAATATGGCAAGCATTATAAAGGAAAGACTCGGCTTCCTGTTCTGATTGTTAGGATTCCCGTTTCCCCCCTGGTTGTTGTTGTTTTCCATATAATTTCTCTCCTATGGGTAATCACGTTACCTTTATAATTATATGTTAGCGTTTACAGCCAAATCAATAAACTGTTTATAAACTTTTAAATAAAACTTTCTTAAACATCGCAGGTCAAATGCATTCCAAGCTTCTTGAATACCTTCATATCAACGCTTGAAAGAACGCATGTGGAGTGAACCTCACATCCCTTAAGTTTGGGAAGCTGCTCCGAAGCAATCTTTGCAACATCGCTTATGGATGCGCTTACTGAAAGGGCTATAAGAATCTCATCTGTATGAAGTCTGGGGTTCTTGCTGCCCATATATTTGGTCTTAAGCTCCTGGATAGGTTCAATGGCCGTAGGTGTAACGACTTTGAGGTCTTTGGAGATCCCTGCTTCTTTTTTCAAAGCTTTAAGAAGCACTGCTGCCGCAGGTCCCAAAAGGTCTGTGGTCTTTCCTGTAAGAATTGTGCCGTCCTCCATCTCGATGGCAACCGCAGGCTTTCCTGTCTCTTCAGCGCGCTTTCTTGCAGCTGCAACGGTCTTTCTGTCATCTACTGAAATCCCGGCCTGATTCATAAGGAACTCAGCCTTGTAAATCATCTCGTTGGTGAGAAGGCCTTTCTTCTTATCGATGAGGGCCTGTAAATATCTTCTGATAATCTCCTGATGAGATGCCTCAACGCAGATATCATCATCTATTATGCACTTTCCCACCATGTTAACGCCCATGTCGGTTGGAGATTTGTATGGGCTTTTACCCATAATCTCTGTAAGGATTGCGTTAAGCACAGGGAAAATCTCAATATCTCTGTTGTAGTTAACTGTTGTCTCGCCGTAAGCTTCCAGGTGGAAGGGGTCAATCATGTTAACATCATTAAGGTCAATGGTTGCCGCCTCATATGCAAGGTTAACTGCATGCTTCAAAGGAAGGTTCCATACAGGGAAGGTCTCGAACTTGGCGTAACCTGCCTTGATTCCTCTCTTGTGCTCATGGTAGAGCTGTGAAAGGCATGTAGCCATCTTTCCGCTTCCGGGGCCGGGAGCTGTAACCACAACCAAAGGTCTTGTGGTCTTAATGTATTCGTTTCGTCCGTATCCTTCGTCTGAAACGATAAGGGGAACATTATTGGGATAACCGGGTATAGGATAGTGAAGATAAGACTCAATTCCAAGGTTCTTAAGTCTCTGACGATATTTGTCGACACTGGGCTGGCCGGCATATTTGGTGATTACCACACCGCCTACATAAAAGCCCATGTTTTTGAAGATGTCAACCAGACGAAGCAAATCCTCGTCGTATGTGATTCCAAGATCACCTCTTACTTTGTTGGCCTCAATGGCGTCGGCTCCGATTACAAGAATCATCTCCGCCTGATCCTGAAGCTTCATAAGCATCTTCAGCTTACTGTCCGGCTCAAATCCGGGAAGCACTCTTGATGCATGCAAGTCATCATAAAGCTTTCCGCCGAATTCCAGGTAAAGCTTACCGCCGAACTCGTCAATTCTTTCTCTAATCCTTTCAGATTGGAGTTTCACATATTTGTCATTGTCAAACCCGATTTTCATAGTTCCTCCGATATTACTAAAACTCTTTATAACTAATTAATTATATAATCTTTATTTCAAGATGTCATCCCACAAATCATCTGTTTCCCCTTCAAATCTGAACATTGTCTTCTCAAGTTCCTTAAGTCTTAATGCAAAGCCTGCAGCAGCTTTTTGGCACTCGGGTATTCTGCAGGTCTCAAGGACATTGTCGAAACGCATAAGTTCTATCTCGATGGCTCTCTTCTGATATTCATTTCCTTCCTCGAATATCCTTAATGCTCTTTCGATAACGTACTTAACTTCAGGAAGCTCTCTGGGATCCTGTTTAAGCTCTTCCATGTTCAGTTTAAGCTTGTCCATATAATCTGAGTCCACGCCCATATTTGCCCCACGGCTTCTGTGAACGCTGGCCCCGTTTAATGGACAGTGAACATCTATATCAAATATTCCGTTCAAATCATAGGAGAATCGCACGTCCACAAAGGCTTCACCCTTGGGAAGTCTGGGGACTCTGATACTAAAATTATCAAGCAGCAGATTCCTGGAAGCAATATGGTTCTCACCCTGATATATGTTAATCTCAATTTTGGGTTGGTTGTCACCGACCGTATAATATCTGTGCATTCTGCTGACAGGTAACGTCTGGTTCTTCGGGATAATAACAGACATAACGCCACCAAGTATTTCAATACCCAAAGAGAAGGAACAGATATCTGTCATTACTATATCTTTAACCTCTTCTTTTCTCAGGTTAATTCCCGTAACAACTCCGGCACCTTTACATATGGATACATCCCCTTCGGGATCCATATATACTTTTCCTCCAAAAAGACTGCTTACATATGCTCTGACGCAGGGCATCTTGGAGGAGCCACCTACCATAATCACGCCTGATATATCTTCGATATTCAGCATGGAATCGTTCATAAGCTTCTTAAGAACAACTGTGATTCTTTTGAAAATCGGCTCAGAAAGGTCAATCAGTTCCTGCTGTGTCAGGGAATATTCATATTCCTTATCCTCAATATTAACCTTAGCGCTCACCTCATCCGAGGAGGACAGAGCAATCTTAATATTCTCGGCAAAGGCAATGAAAACAGCCTGCTCTTTAAGATTCAGCGCGTTCCAGTCATGGCCGGTTTTATTACAGATATCTATGGCAATAGCCTCGTTAAAATCCTTGCCGCCAAGGCTGTTATCGCCGGAGATATTGCATATCTCCACCATATTGTCAAAGGCTTCCACAAGGGTAACGTCAAGAGTACCGCCACCAAAATCAAATACTATGAACCTTTCGTCCTCATCCATATTTCTTATATGATATGCAAGGGCTGCTGCTGAGGGTTCATTTACCAGCTGCGTTACCTTTATGCCGGCTTTCACCCCGGCCAGTCTTGTGGCTTCGCGTTGATGGTCATCAAAGTAGGCTGGAACACTGATTACAGCCTCCGTCACCTCTTCATTCAAATATTTCTCGGCATCGTTCACCAGTTTCCTGATAATTATTGACGACAGCTCGATGGGAGAAACGCTGCCGCCGTCTTCACGTTTTAGCTTCACATCTTTTCCCATGAGTCTTTTAAACTCTTTGAAAGTGTTCTCGGGTTTGGTTATCAGCATTTCCTTTGCTGTTTTGCCAACATAGGTCTCTTTCCCGAAAGATACTACCGAAGGAGTAAGATACTCTCCAAACTCATTCGGAATGAGTTTAACCCCCTCATCTGTCCAAACACTTACAAGGCTGTTTGTTGTTCCCAAATCAATACCAACTAGCATGCTCTTCCCCCAAAATCTTAGTTCCAAATACATTATGTATCGTATTTTTGATTCTCGCGCACAACGCATCCGGCCATCCTTTGTCATAAATCTTAAGCGAAAAAGGTCGTCCTATCTTCTGAACAATCTGCAATGTTCTCTTCCTTGAGCCCGGAAGGCCCGGAATAATTGTTGCCCTTGATATGTTTTCGAATTTAAGCATACCTATATCCAGTGGACTCTTCATAATCAGGTAGTCATTCATGAAAAATACATTGCCGCCCACGGTTCTGTAACAGTAGCCTTCCAGTATATTCCTTTTAAATGATGTCCTGTGTTTTGCCATTCTAAAGTAAATCACATAAACATGCAGCAGTACCAAAAAGCCCTTGATAAAGGAAGCCATAAAAAACAGAAATGTAGGAGCTATTATGATGATTACTCCCGCAAACGAAAGACAATATGGAATCATTTTCCCGGCATCTTTAAATTCTCTCCCATAAATTGCCAGATTAGTGAATATGACAAAACAAACAATCCATATGATGCTATAGATAATCTGTTCCTTGAAATTACGTTTTAGAGAATTTGTAAAATGAGGATTGGAACAAACCCTCACCCTACCGTCCGGATCCGGAAGCATCTTAGTCATCAGGGTAATCTTATCGAATTCAACTTTCCCCAGATAATGAGCTTCTGAATCCTTTAGGATGCATAAAAGGCTTGTATATCTGTAATGATCAGGGGATAAAACTATTATCTCTTTTCCTGTGCAGTCTATTACCCTTAATTCATCATTCTTAGGGTTCAAGGTCCATCCAAGATCCTTCCACAGATACTTCTTAAAACCCTTTTTCAAATCAATCAAAATCCGGGAATCGCAGAGGAAATCCTTCTTGCACAAAAATTTCCCAAGCCCATAGGGTGTGATATATCCTATGGAGAGACGCAAATCCTTCTTTCCGGAGCACTCGCTGAAAAGGGCATAACAATCACCCTTTTTGCTTTTGTCTATCAGTCGGCCTGCTTCCGACTTCATGGAAAGAAATCTGGAATAAACTCCGGTCCATTCTCCTGTTTTTCTTCCGCAGATTATTGCTTTTTCAAAGACATCATATGCCTTGTACTCAAGCCCCGCTATATTGGAAATTATTTCCAAAAGCAAATGAGTAAACTCTGGAGTAATCTCATCAGCATAAAAGCTGTGATTCCAGCCTTCAAAGATTAATTCGAAAGCCCTTGCCGTCTTGTATTTAGCCGTTTTAAGGGACATAAGTTCACCCATTTGGGAAAAGAATGTGAGCATGATTCGCTGTCTTTCGGACAGGTTGTCATTCTCAGATTCCCTCCAAAATGATGTAAAGGGATTGTTTTCTTTTGCCTCATCAGAGAACGGAGGAAAAAGATTCTCCTCTTCATAGGTTTCAGTCTCTTCTTCCGATGACTCCCGAATTTCTTTTTCTTCTGCTACTGTTTTCAGATCAGCCTGACTTATGGCTGCCTTGTAACACCTTCTCAGCTCCTGAAATTCTTCAGGGTGCTCCGAAGGGTGATATTTCTTGGCAGCCTCTGCATATGCTGCCTTAATTGCGTTTTTGTCGGTGGTGGGCTCTATCTCAAGCCACTGCCAGATTGATTTTGCCATTTTTACTCCCCCGCCCCATATTAATTATTTATTTGTCAGTCAAAAGATTTAGCAAAGAAACCCTTCAAGGTCATGTACAGAGAGATAAGTGCAGCACCAAGAATCATTCCTGCCACAATATCCGTAAACCAGTGAACGCCACAGATAAGTCGTCCCACAACTGTAAGGGCAATAATTAATCCAAGAACAATCTTAATAATCATTGATGTCTTGACGTCATTAATTCTGTTTGTTACCTCAATAATGGCTGTTCCAAGAACCACAATAATAAGCATTGTGTGGGATGAAGGGAATGATGCTTCAAGGCCTTCCTCCACATCCTGGATAATGGGACGATAGTTGATTACAAGTTTCTCAAAGAGAGCGTAGAACACTATTGTTGCCACATAGGTTGCACCGAGAGCATAGATGTCTGATTCGACTGCTTTAAGGCTCTTTCCTTTGATAAGCTGCATCAGTCCGATAACACCGAAGAATGCCGCCACAAGGATTGCAACGATTCCGAAAACTTCCGTTAATTTGTACCAGAATTCATGTATTCCAATGGCATCTCTTACCGCACCATTAACCGCAGCAAAGCCAACCTTGCTTCCTTCAGGTCCTATGGCTGCCACGTCCACAGTCTTTACAAGGATTGTGAAGACGATAAATACAACAAATAAAAGTGATGTATATATCGCATTTGTTTTGGTTTCTTTGTTCATATAATAACCGCCTTTTTATCGTTTTTACGGGATTTTTATCCCACAGAATATAATACAATATAATTCAATATAATTGAATATAATCGAATATAAAACAATATAATCCAATATAAAACAATATAATTCAATATAATTGGGGTCTGAAAAATATAATTCAATATAAAACAATATAATTGGATATAAAAGCAACGGAAATCGAGAAATAGCAAATCCCGATGTCAAAAAGACCTCCAAGGGCGAAAGCCCGAGGAGGTCTTGGTATTTAATGGAAATTAAATGCTCTCAAATGAAAATCTGGCATATTTGTGATAATGCTCCCCTGCCTTAAGTGTAGCGTTGGGGAAATCATCCCTGTTGGGAGAGTTGGGATAAAGGCCGGGCTCAAATGCGAAGCCTTCGAAGGCCTTGTACTCGCCGCTTAAGAACTTACCTGTGTAGAACTGAACTCCGGGAGCATCAGCTTCGAGAGTCATCTTCACACCATCGTAGCTGACTTCACAAACCTTATCGCCCTCGCTCTTGTTAAGAACGTAAGAGTGATCGATGAAGCTCTTGATCTTACGGGTCTTTCTGAAATCGAAGTACTCGTCCACAGGCTTAATCTCTGTAGGAATGCTCTCATCGTCAACTGCCACATACTCGTCAGCAAGTACTCTTGCTTCGTGATCCAAGATACTTCCGCCACCTGCAAGGTTAAAGTAAAGGTGGGTTGTGGGAGCATAAACGGTATCAGCATCTGTATCGCCTTCGAAGTCAATCTTGAAAGCGTTATTCTCAACTGTATATGTGAAAACAGCGGTTAAGTTTCCGGGATATCCGTTCTCACCATCGGGAGAGAAATATGTGAACTTAACTGCGTTATCGCCAATCTCTTCTGCCTTAAATGTTCTCTTGTCGAAGGCATTGGGACCACCGTGAAGCTGGTTCTTTCCTTCGTTTGCAGGAAGAATGTACTCCTTACCGTTTAAGGTAAACTTTGCATCCTTGATTCTGTTGGCATATCTTCCGACGATTGCTCCGATGAATCCGTCTCCGTTTAAATACTCATCAGCTGTCTTATGGGTAAGAGCCAATTCTTTACCCTTGAATTTGATTGAAATACAAGTTGCGCCAAGAGTTGTAACAGTTACAGCCAAATCACCCTTAGCGATTTCATACTTCTCATAGTTTCCAAATTTTTCTTTTGTAATCATAAGCTACCCCTTTGATTTCTGAATTGATTGTTACATCAAGGAATATTATATCTTAAAAATAGGCTTGACAGCAACAGAATTATAATGTTAAATAACATTGTTACGTAACGTTGTTATTTTATATGAGGAAAGATATGAAAAAGGATATAGAGTACGAGAAAAGAGAAGAACTTCTTAAGGCTGCAAAGCAGGAGTTTTTGGAGAAGGGATATACTAAGGCGTCTTTAAGAACCATCTGCGCAAACGCCGGAGTAACCACAGGAGCTTTATACTTTTTCTTTGAGAATAAGGCCGACCTCTTTTCAGCTATCGTAGACAGACCTCTTAACGAACTTAAGAGAATCATCATAAAACATTTCGACGAAGACCTTGAACTGATGTCATCTCTCAAATCTCTTGATGGTCTTGATTTAAATCATGATAAGGATACGGACATTTTTGTAGACTGCATCTATGATAATTATGACTCTTTTCTTCTACTGCTTACCGGCACAGAGAACACCGTTTATGAAAATGTGGTGGATGAGTTAGTTGATCTTTTAGAGAAAAAGACTTCTCCAATGCTTAATGCAGTAAACGGATATACATACGACGAATTCATGTGCCACTGGATATGCCATATTTCAATAGACGGTTATATTCACGTTATAAAACATGAACGGAATAAAGAAGAAGCCAAGCTTAAACTCAGGAAAGTAACAAACTTCATGGTTCAGGGCTTTGTGGGCATGGGCCTTGTAAAAGAATAAAAAGACATTAATACCGTCTCCGAATATGGGGACGGTAAAAAAATAACAATTACATAACATTGTTATGTAAAATCTACAGAACACAGAAAGGCACAGAATATGTACTTGGAAATCAAAGACGTTAAGAAAAGTTATGGTGAAAACGGAAGTTACATTCAGGTTCTTAAGGGTGTAAACACCGATGTTGAAAAGGGCCAGATGTGCGTAATTCAGGGAACCTCCGGTTCCGGAAAATCAACTCTCCTAAACTGCATCGGTGGTTTGGACACTATGGATTCCGGTTCCGTTAAGGTTGACGGGACGGAAATATTCGGCATGAAAAACAATGATCTGTCCAATTACAGAAGGGACAATTTAGGATTCATTTTCCAGTTTTACAACCTGGTTCCCAATCTTACGGTCAGGGAAAACATACAGGTTTGCGAGTACCTTACGGACTCCCCTCTTGATATGGATGAACTCCTTGAAACACTTGGGTTAACCGAACATCAAAACAAGTTCCCTTCACAGTTATCCGGAGGCCAGCAGCAACGCTGCGCCATTGCAAGAGCCCTTATAAAAAATCCCAAGCTTCTTCTTTGTGATGAACCTACAGGTGCTCTTGATTCAGCAACCTCAAGGGATATTCTGATTTTGCTTGAAAAGATCAATGAAAAGTACGGAACCACCATGTTGATTGTTACCCACAACAACTCAATCAAGAACATGGTTCACAAGGTTATTTACCTTAAGGACGGAATTGTTAAAAACGAGTATCTGAATGATACCAGAGTACCCGCATGCGAACTGGAGGATCTGTAATGAACAGAGTATTGAGAAAAAGAATGCCCAGGGAAATTAAAAATAATTTCTTCAGGTATCTGGCTTTATTTCTGATGATTGTTCTTTGCATGTACATTGTCACCTCAATGGTGGGTGCGGCAGAAATTGTAATTCAGGGAACCGAAAACAATCAGAAGGTCAGTAAACTTGAAGACGGGCAGGTAACGGTTTTTTCCAAATTCACTGATAAAGAATTAAAAGCTATTTCTGATAAAGGAGTAACCATAGAACCCCACTTCAGTTTTGAAGTTACCCTAAAGGATACTTCGGTTCTTCGTGTCTTTAAAAATCGTGAAAAGGTGGACTTGGTGACCCTGGATCAGGGCACTCTTGCCAAAAAGGATAATGAGATTGTCCTTGAGAAAAGATACTGCGAAGAGCACGATATTAACCTTGGCGACACAATTAACCTTGCCGGAAAAACTTTTACGGTCACCGGTATCGGAAGCAGCGTGGACTACGATGCTCCATTAAGGAAATTTTCCGACACCGCAATAGACAGCTTAGCCTTCGGAACTGCGTTTGTTACAGAGGATGGTTATAACAAATTGAAATCCGGCGGTGGCATTGGAACTGAAGACTTAACCTACGGCTTTCTTCTTGACGATGCCATGACATCTGATGAATTAAAGGAAATGATTAAGGATTTCGACTTTGATTATAAGGCAGTTGATGATCCCTACTACCAGGAAATCCTTGCCGACACTTACGGCAAGAAGGATGAAATAACAGATGGTATAAATGATCTTGTAGATGGCACGGACGAGTTAGTGGATGGTGTCAAAGAATTATACGACGGAACAAAGGAATTTAAAGAAGGCCTTGAACCATATAGACCACTGCTGCCTGAAGCATATGAAGGTGCCAAAGAACTCCATGAGGGTGCCGAGGAATTAAGAGACGGCACTAAAGAGTTGAAAGATGGTGTGGATGAACTTAAGGAAAAATCTGATGAGAAGCTTGATAAGATTTTCGATGAGTCCCCCAACAACATCACCTCCTATATTCTAAGAGAAGACAATATGAGAATCGGCGGCGCCGCAGGTGATATCGAAATTAACAAAACCTCCGGGCTCCTTGAGGGAATCATCATTATTATTCTTTTTGCATATGTGCTTTCCGTTTTCGTTATCCACCAAATCCAAAACGAAAGCAGCGTCATCGGAGCTTTATATGCCATGGGAGTTCGTAAGAAAGATCTTATGAGGCATTATATCTTTCTTCCAACCATTATTTCCTTTTTGGGAGGCCTGGCCGGAGCAATCATCGGCCTTAGCGGATTCGGAAGCAGTCTGCAGACTTCGGATTCTTATTCGTATTATTCACTGCCGGAATTTGGCACAGTGATTCCTGCCTATCTGATTATTTATGCCGTTATAATGCCTCCTGTAGTTTCATTGATTGTGAATATCCTTGTAATTAACAAGAGCCTTTCAAGAACCGCCCTGTCTCTTATAAGAAACGAGCAGAAAGTAAGCAAGAGCAAAGATATTAGAATAAAGAACATGAAGTTTGTACCCATGTTCAGAATCAGACAGATTTTGAGAGAAAGAAGAACAGCCGTTACTGTAATGGCCGGAATGGTGATCTGTTTAATGATTTTCATGATGGGATTTAACTGTTATACCCTCTGCGACAGCGTGGGCAGACTGTCTGTAGAGGATACAAAATACGAGTATCTCTACACATACAAATATCCCACCAAAGATGAACCTGAGGGGGGCGAGGCCTGTTATGTGGAAACTCTCAAGAAAGAAATGTACGGATATACCCTGGATGTATCTGTAATGGGTATTGATGGCGACAATCCTTTCATTAATGCAAAACCTGTTAAAGGGAAAAACAAGATAGTGGCTTCGGATGCAGTAACCACCAGATATAACCTTAATGTAGGAGATATGATAATTCTTTCCGATACCGCAAACGATATGAACTACGCTTTTGCCATAGAAGAAATTGTTCCCTATTCAGTGGGCCTCACGGTGTTTATGGATATAGACAGTATGCGGGAACTTTTCAGTAAGGATGATGATTACTACAACGTGGTAATGTCGGACCATAAACTTGATATTGAGGAAGGAAGACTATATTCCACCTCAACCAAAGCCGATGCCGAAAGGTCGTCCCACATTTTCGTAGATTTAATGAAGCCCTTGTTTTTGATGTTAATCTCCTGCTCCGCCGTTGTCTTTTTCATTGTAATGTACCTTATGACTTCGGTAATGATAGACAGGGGAAGTTTCGGAATATCACTTTTTAAGATTTTTGGATTTAAATCCGGAGAGATTAAGAAACTCTACCTTGACGGAAATCGTATTACGGTTGCTGTAGGTTCGTTGATTGCCATTCCTTTGGCCAAACTTATAATTGATAAACTCTTTCCCGTTTTTATTCCAAACGTAGCGTGTTGTGTTCACTTGGAATATAATTGGTATATGTACATCGTTATATTTGCTGTAATCATGTTGATCTATCAGATTATCAGCATTGCTATTACAGGCAAACTGAACAAGATAACACCTGCTGAGGTTCTTAAGAATCGGGAATAAACATGACAAAAAAAGAAAAAGTACAAATCATTATTGAAAGATTAAAAAGAGAGTACCCCATTGCGGAGTGCTCTCTTAATTACGAAGATGCGTGGGTTTTGCTGGTAAGTGTAAGGCTTGCGGCTCAATGCACAGATGCCAGGGTTAACCAGATTATGCCGGGGCTTCTTGATAAGTACTCGACTGTTGAAGCTCTTGCTGATGCTCCTGTGGATAAAATCGAGGAGATTGTCCGCCCCTGTGGACTGGGAAACTCCAAGGCAAGAGACATCAAGGCCTGCATGATGATGCTTCGTGATGAGTATAACTGCGTGGTTCCCGATACCATGGAGGAACTTCTGAAACTCCCCGGAGTGGGAAGGAAAAGCGCCAACCTGGTCCTGGGTGATGTATACGGGAAACCTGCCATCGTAACCGACACTCACTGCATCAGACTTTCCAACCGTCTTGGGCTTGTTAAAAATATCAAGGAACCCGGTAAGGTTGAAAAGGAATTGTGGAAAATCGTTCCTCCTTCGGAGGGTAACGACTTATGTCATCGTTTCGTACTTCACGGAAGGGATGTCTGCACTGCAAGAACCAATCCCTATTGCGATAAGTGTGTTCTTAACGACATTTGTCCTTCTAGTACGGTCAAATAGATTAATACATCCAGTATTCTTCATCACCTATGGAAACACAAAGCCAAGGATGTGAATCCGCTTTGGAAGAATCTTTATATATGGCTGCATAAGCGAAAAACTCGTCGTCTTCAGGTTCTTTCAGAAGTCCCACACCCCAAAGGCTTATGGAGCGCCATACACCACCTGTGTACAAATCTCCGGCGGTTAGCCAGAAACGGCCGTCGTCCTCACCTTCACCGGCACCCATAAATTCAAAGCTTCCTTCAATTAGTTCATCTGCTTCTTCATCGTAGATGGGAAGATATGTAACCTCTCCGGTGACGGTGTTCTTCTTCATATATCCTGTCCACCATCTGTCGGAAGCATATTCATGGAAGACAACTTCTGTCATTTTCTTTAAGTCCAGAGTCGAAGGATCGAAACCGTAATCATATCCCTCGTCATACTCGGGATACTCATAGGGTTGAATCTCTCCAAAAGTACAATCATTTGTCTCTATAATATTCCCCATGCTGTCTAAGCTTGTGGTTTCCTGATCACCAAGCGTACACTTGTTGAGAACCACCTTGGTTTCGGAGGTGGGGCTATAAGAAAGCCATCCGGAATCTCTTAAGGTACACTCGTTAAAAGTAAGGGTTCCCTTTCCTTTATGAAATTCAAAAGGACCATAATAGCAGTCTCTTATGGTGCTGTTGTTTACGGTTATATCGGCACAGCCGTTCCATAATCCAAGACCATATACACCGCAGCCATAGATATCCATGTTGTTGATTTCGACGTTTTTACAACCGTATAAATCAATAACGTTTCCGGTACATGTTCCGGTATCCGTATGGCCCATGGTCATGTTTTCAACCGTCAGATTCTTACACTTTTCAAAGTGCATAACTGCGGCATATCTGGGCATAATAACTATTTCGGTTTCCTTGAAGTTATCTCCGCCACCGCTTATCTTTAAGTCATCGCAGTTTTTAATCCAAAGCTCACGGCCATCAAATTCATCGACAAGTTCCAGATATTCATGAGCCTTGTTCCAGGCCTCACCCTGCTCGTCCCAAATCTTATCAAGCTCAAGATTATATAAACCGGGCTCAATGGTTATCTTTGCACCGGGTTTAATTGCCTCCAAGAAATCCGCCACATTATCAACGTGGATGCTGTCATCGGGAATGGGTGTAGGTTCCTCCGTGGGAGTGGGAGTGGGTGTCTCCTCAGCTTTCACTTCAGGAGTTTCCGTCACTGTCTCTGCAGGCTGCTCTGTTGAAGCCTCCTTGTCACCACAGGCAGCAAGAAGCATTGCGGGAACAATGCATATAGCGATTAATCTGAGTAACTTTGATTTAGTGTTCATGTTTCAAATCCTTTCATGGATTAGTTTTGTGCTTCCTATATTTTACCACAGAAGGAAAGTTTTTTTACAAAACAAAAGCGCCTAATCCCAAACAGGATTAGGCGCTTAATGGTTCCAAGGCTTAAATTATACGGTTACCTTACCTGCGCAAATTGCTTTGCCGGACTTTCTGTCGAAGAGAAGAATGTTGTTGGTATCAATATCCACTTTCTTATTGTCATTGATCTGGTATAAGGTATTACCGAAATCAACGGCTGTAAGAAGGAAGTTTCCGACAGCGATCTTGATGGTGGATTCCATACCTGTGGGCATGGCACCGTAGATGATTCCGTCGAAGGCTCCGTTATCACGAATCTTGATGCACTCGGGTCTGATTCCGAGAACAAAATCTTCATCTGTAATAACAGGTGCTTCCTTTAAAGTGTAATCCTCTTCTTCCACAAGGCTGATGTGGTATTTGAATACCTCATCTTTGTTGCCTTTTTCAACTGCTTTCTTGTCGGCCTTAATTTCCTCAAGTTCCTTTTCTGCTGCCTTCTCGGCCTCTGCTCTCTTTGCAAACCACTCGGTCATTGAAAGAGAATCATTGGGAGTGAACTTAATCTTCTTTCCGTCGAAGATCTCAAGGTCGAAGCTTCCGTCCTCACCCTGTTTGCCCTTTGCTTCAACGAAGTTGATTGAAGGGTTACCAACGAAGTCGGCAACGAAAAGGTTGTTGGGTCTGTTGTATACATCAAGGGGTGCGTCATACTGCTGAAGCACACCATTGTTGATGAGACAGATCTTGGTAGCAAGAGTCATAGCTTCCATCTGATCGTGTGTAACGTATACGAAGGTGGAACCGGTCTCAATGTGAAGTCTCTGGAGCTCATATCTCATCTCGAGACGAAGCTTTGCGTCAAGGTTTGAGAGAGGCTCATCCATGAAGAGTACCTGAGGTTCGGGAGCAAGAGTACGGGCAATAGCCACACGCTGCTGCTGTCCACCGGAAAGCTCTGCAGGATATCTGTCCATGAACATTCCAATCTTAACGATTCTTGATACACGACGTACGGAGAGGTCGATTTCTTCTTTGGAAAGCTTTCTTACTTCTCTTACGGGCTTTCCGTCTCTCAAAACTTCGAAGTTCTCGTTTAAGGATTCGTTCTTTGCTGCATGGTTTTTTGAGATAATAGCAAGCTGTGATTCAAGCTGTTTTCTCTTTTCTTCGCAGGCTGCAGCATCCTTAAGGCCAAAGCCATAAAGCTCCTTTGCGCCGTACATTGAAAGTGTGTAGGCATCGATTAACTTAAGGTAAGCCTTACCGGTCTCTACCTTTCCTGTCTTATCCTTACACTCATCAATGAGTTTGAAATACTCCTTGGGATTCTTTAATGCGGCTACCTGAGCAGAAATCTTCTGAGCATCCAGATCCTTAACAGCCATCTCTTCTTTGATGTTGTTAAGACCAAAGGCAATGTTCTGATATACGGTCATGTTGGGCCATAGAGCGTAGTTCTGGAAAAGGAATCCCACTTTTCTCTTGTTGGGAGGAATGTTGATTCCCGCATCTGAATCATACACTACTCTGTCACCGATTTTGATCTGTCCGCTGGTTGGGGTCTCAAGACCGGCAATCATACGAAGTGTAGTTGTTTTACCACATCCGGAAGGTCCCAAGAGTGTAATAAAAGCATTATCTTCAATATCTAAGTTAAGGTTATCTACTGCGTAGAATTTTCCCCAACGTTTTGTCACATTTGTAAGCTTAATTTCCGGCACGATTAGTTACCTCCAATTCCTTCGTCAAGGCTTGCGCCTGTAATCTTGTTGATTGCTGTGTTGAATACGAGAATAAGTACAATCAATATCAGGTTGATGGCACTTGAGAATGCGTATAATCCCATCTCATCAAAGTAATCCAGCGTAGTTGATAAGATGAAGCCCTGTGTACAGAGTAAGAGGAACAGTGACAGTTCTCTTAAGCATGTCATGAAGGGAAGCAGATATCCGCTGATGATTGAGGATTTCTGGATGGGGATTATAATCTTGAACATTCTCTTGAACCAAGGAATATCCTGAATAATCGCTGCCTCTTCGATTTCTCCCGAAAGCTGAAGCATTGAGTTTAATGCACTTCTGCTTGCGAAAGGAATGTATTTAATAACACCTGCTATAATCAGTAATGTGTATGTGTTAAAAAGGTTAATTTTCTCATTTGAGAAGAGTACGAAGAATGCGGCACCTACTGCCAATGAAGGCATAAGGTAAGGAAGGAAAGCCATGTTGTTAACATAGTTGGCCCACTTGCTTCTTCGATTCTTTGATACTGCGTATCCGATAAGGGTTCCGATTGTACCTGCGATAAGGGCACAGGCTACGGCAACCTTAAGGGTTCCGCCAAGGGCTTTTCTGATCATGTCGTTAAACAGGATTCCGGCCTGGCCGTAAAGAGCGCTGGCTGCGTTGCCCCTTGTAACCCACCACTTTGTGGTAAGGTTTGCGATGTTACCGGTGTAGAGGAAACTGTAGTCACCGGGGTTAGGTAAGAAGGTCTCAAATGCAAAGGAAACAATGGGGAAGATTGATGTGAAGAATGTAACTACGATGAAGATAATCGCAATCACATATTTACCAACCTTACCAAGGTTGATTTTGCTGATCTGACCTGATTTACCAGTAACTGTTGTGTATGATTTACGGCTCTTTAAGCTCATCTGGTTGATACCGAGAATAAGGATGCCGAAGATCATCATTATAATTGCAAGGATACTTGCCTCACCTGTGTACTTGGAGTTCATTGACACGTACTTGGTGGAAAGGGTTGTAAGTCCAAGGTAGTGGGGAACCGGGTAACTTCCCATTGCGCTTCCAAATACCAGAAGTATGGTTGAGAGGATAGCCGGTTTTACCATGGGAAGAGTTACTCTGGTCATTATCTTCCACTTGGGTGTGTCAAGGATTGTTGCTGCCTCCTCCAGGTTGGCGTCCATGTTCTTAAAGATTCCGCCTATCATGATGTAAGCAAAGGGCGCATAGTGAAGGCCCAAAACTATCGCACAGGGTAATAATCCCTGACACCACCAGATAGGTGCTCTGTAGTTAAAGAGTGAAGCAAGAAGTCCGTTTGAAGTACCGGTTACTTCGTTGGAGTTAAACATGTTCTGCCAAACAACTGCCAATGTCCACTGAGGCATGATGTAAGGAAAAATGAATATGGAACTCAAGTACTTCTTGCACTTTAAGTTGGTTCTCGTTACCAGGAAAGCAAAGAGTCCACCGAAGAGGATGGAAATAAGGCAGGTAAGAACCGCAAGCAATACGGTGTTTACAAGGGGTGTCCAAAGGTTTGTCTTGGCCAGTTTACTTGTAAACAGGTCCGTATAGTTTACGATGGAAAAGCCTTCTGTTTTCTTGGTGAGATAAGCATCGATCGTTCCTACATGGATTTTGAATGTATCCTGAACGATAGCAACGATTGGTGCCACCGTTGTGAAGGTAAGTACTATACCAAACAATAACAGGATGACATTCTGGGGTTTCATGAAATACGTCTTTATTTTATTGAAAAAAACAGCAGACGAATCTACACTTTTCCCTTTCGCTGTTCTTGCTGTGTCGTCCATAAAGTTAATTCTCCTTAAAATGCTTCAAAGGCGTTTGACCGCCTTTGAAGCCTATGTTAGTGTACTAAGTTTGACGCTTGTTATTTATTCTGCTGAATACTTTGTAAGCATCTCAATCCAGCTACCTACTGTGAAGGAAACAGATGCGCAGTACTCGGGATCCTCAAGAACGAGTTCACCGGTTGTTGTCCACCAGTCATATCCTCTGTCGTTCTTGCACTCGTATACTACAGCGCCGCTCTCATCGCAGCCACCCTTTGAGTGGTTGTATGTAGCTTCGATAGCTTTTGCAACTTCAGGGTTTGATGAGTAACCACCCATGTCTTTACCCCATGCAGAGAAACCGTCCTCTGTACATGTCATGTAAGCGATGAATGCACATGCTGTCCAAGGCAAAGGTGAGTTGTCTGTTACGAATAAGTAATGGCAGTAACCGTATCCGCCGATACCCTTGTAACCATCCTGGTAAGCAGCTACCTTGATGTTGTTAACTGATACGGAATCGGATTCCTCTACAGAACGAAGCTTGGAGTAAACAAGTAATCCTGCCTGATCTGTTGCGGAGTCGGTAACAAGTGTGTTACAGATAGGGCCGTCATCTGTCTGAGCGTTGTAGCTCTCAACCCAAAGTTTGATCCATGCAAGTGCATATTTACCGTCTGCGCCAAGGCCAAGGTCAGCTGCATCTGTAGCCATCTCGTCGATTGTGGGCTGGAAGTAAGCCTGCTTGTCAGCGGGAAGAGCTTCGAATGCTTCCTTAAGCCATGCTGCATACTTGTCTTCTGTTAACATGTAAAGGAAGTTCTTTCCAACGATCTCGGAATCGATATCCATGTATAATGCATGAACATCCTGGTCTACGAAATCCCAGCAGTTTGTGTACTCTTTTGAACCTGTGCAGTTGTACTCGAATACTTTGTTAAGTGTCTGAAGGGGAAGATATCCTTCGTAAGCATCTGCTGTTGTTCCGTTTGCCTCTGCCCACTCCTTGGGAATGAATGTATCAAGGATGCCTGTCTGAACCATCTTGGACTCAATCTGGTTACCATCCTGGATAAGGGTCATTGCAAATGTTCCTTCGCCCTTAAGAGAGTCAGCTGTAAGCTGCTCGAAGATCTTGTTGTTCTTGGGCTGCTGCCACTCGAACTCCATTGTGTATGAAGGGTCGATTGACTGTAAATATTCAATAAATAAAGGAAGTGCTGATTTACCACGGGAAGAGTTACCTACGCCATAGAATGTAGCGCCGTTAGACTCTTCAATTGCCTTCTTAGCAAGTTCTTCCATTGACATGCCTTCAGCTTCTTTGATGATCTGCTGAGTAGCTGTAAGGTTCTCGGGAACTGCTGCTTCCTCTGCGGGAGCTGCTTCCTCTGTAGAAGCCTCTTCTGTCTTTGTCTCAGTTGCTGTGTTTGTTGATGCTGCAGGAGCCTCAGAACCACATGCTACAAGTCCCATAAGCATACAGCCTGCAAGCAAAACTGATAATACTTTCTTTTTCATTTTCTGTCCTCCTATTGGTTTTGTCCGATACCCTTCGGACTACACTTTGATTATATTAGTGATTTTGACGACAAAAAACTGGACAAAACTGTTATTGTTTGTGAAATTCTGCGAAAGTGCATATGAGACCTTTAGAAATCCAAAGAAAAATATACAAAATCCACAATGCCCTTATCAGACATTGTGGATCTTATTTTGAAAATCTGAGGGGTTTAGACCCGTTATCTTCTTAAATACCGAGGAGAAATAGGTTATATCTTTGTAGCCCACCTTCTCGGCAACTTCATATACCTTATATCTTACATCCCCAAGAAGCTTCATGGCTGCCTTGATTCGAT
>JAFZSQ010000036.1 GCA_017619295.1 Lachnospiraceae bacterium | reverse complement strand
ACGGTTACAATCCCAATCCTTTAACGCAAAAAAGGCACCTACCTTAGTTTCCTAAAGTAAGTGCCTGATAAGCGTTCTCGAAAGCTGTTCCTTCGAAATCTCGCTGATATTTATTTGGATTCAAATCGTGGTGTACGTCTTATTCCGTCAAGTATCACGATTCGTTTTAGTGCCTTTCCATAAGCTTCCGACAGGTTCCGACACGTTCGTCAGAAATCGGGTCGATCAGGGTCATCACGTCCTGATTCGTCTTTCTCCGTCTGACCACGGAATCCTACGTCACGCTACGTCCTTCTCCATCAAGACAAGGTCTTTAACGTCGGGAAGAGCAATACATCACGAATAGCAGGGCTATTGGTGAGTAACATGGTCAAACGGTCGATTCCGTAGCCGATACCGCCTGTAGGCGCCATACCAAGCTCCAAAGCGTTAAGGAAGTCCTCATCAGTGTGGTTAGCTTCCTCATCTCCAAGATCTGCCAAAGCATCCTGTGCTTTGAAACGCTCTCTCTGGTCGATGGGATCGTTGAGCTCTGAGTAAGCGTTACACATTTCCCAGCCATTGATGAAGAGCTCGAAACGCTCAACATAGTCGGGCTTGTCGGGTTTACGCTTTGTGAGAGGTGAAATCTCAACGGGGTGGTCCATAACGAAGGTGGGCTGAACCATCTTCTCCTCACAGTACTCTTCGAAGAAGAGATTGAGGATGTCGCCCTTTTTGTGGTGAGGCTCGAATTCGACATGCTTCTCCTTAGCAATTGCCTTCGCTTCCTCATCGGTAGCTATAGAATCAAAGTCTACGCCTGCATATTTCTTAACGGCATCAAGCATTGTGATACGCTCGAAGGGCTTACCGAAATCAAGCTCTACGTCGCCGTACATGAACTTGGTGGTTCCAAGAACTTCCTGAGCCACGTGACGGAACATGTTCTCGGTGAGATCCATCATGCCGTGATAATCTGTGTATGCCTGATATAACTCCATGAGAGTGAACTCAGGGTTATGTCTGGTATCAAGACCCTCGTTACGGAAAACTCGGCCGATTTCGAAAACTCTTTCAAGTCCGCCTACGATAAGTCTCTTTAAGTATAATTCAAGTGAGATACGAAGCTTTAAGTCCTCATCAAGAGCGTTAAAGTGTGTCTCGAAGGGACGGGCTGCGGCACCACCTGCGTTGGCAACAAGCATGGGAGTCTCAACTTCCATGAAGCCCTGTCCGTCAAGGTAACGACGGATGGAAGAAATAATCTTGGAACGCTTGATGAAGGTGTCCTTGGACTCCTCATTCATGATAAGGTCAACGTATCTCTGACGATATCTCATATCGGTATTTGTAAGTCCATGATACTTCTCGGGAAGAATCTGAAGAGACTTGGAAAGAAGGGTAAGGGACTCAGCGTGAACTGAAATCTCTCCCATCTTTGTACGGAAAGCATATCCCTTGACACCGATGATATCACCCATATCAAGCTTCTTGAATTCCGCATAGGGCTCCTCGCCTAAAGCATCTCTTGAAACATATACCTGGATGTTTCCGAGTTTATCCTGAACATTACAAAAGGAAGCCTTACCCATAACACGCTTGCTCATCATACGGCCCGCAATTGAGACCTGGATAGGTGAAGCGTCCATGATAGCACGTCTCTCGTTGTAATCGTTGTTGACTGCTTCCTTGGCTTCCTCTTCGGAGAGTCCTTCTGTGGAAACAGGTTTTCGGCCGGCCAAAAGTTCCTCTTCGTGCTTGACGTAGAGTGATTTCACCTCTTCTGTATGATGAGTCTGATCATATTTGGTAATCTTGAAGGGGTCTTTACCTGCTGCCTGTAAAGCTGCAAGCTTTTCTCTTCTAACCTTGAGCAATTGATGAATGTCCTGCTCGGGGGCCTGGTTCTTAACCTGCTCTTCTGCCACTTTGGTTTCTCCTTTTATATTTATTAGTTGGATCTCTGAATCTCTAAAATTTTGTACTTTACAACACCGGCCTGGGTCTCGATCTTAACTGTCTCGCCTGCCTTGTGTCCAAGTAAAGCCTTACCTACGGGGCTCTCGTTTGAAATCTTGCCCTTAAGGCTGTCTGCCTCTGAAGAACCTACAATCTTGTACTCAAGCTCTTCCTTGAACTCTGCATCGTAAAGTTTAACCTTACAACCGAAGCTGATAACGTTAAGGTCAACCTCAGCCTCGTCTACAACTTCTACATTTTTAAGAAGCTTCTCGATCTCCTCGATACGAGCTTCTATGTCTCTCTGCTCATCCTTTGCTGCATCGTACTCAGCGTTCTCGGATAAATCTCCCTGTGCACGGGCTTCTTTAAGCTTCTGTGCAACTTCCTGACGTCTGTTTACCTTCAGTTCCTGGAGTTCATCCTGGTATTTCTTTAAACCTTCGTAAGTGAGCATCACTGTCTTTTCTGCTACTTTGTCCATGTGTTCCCGGCACCTCTCAACTAAATTCTTTATTGGGGTATAGTCCCCCATATATCTTAGGTATTATAACTATTTTAGATAGCACTGTCAATGTCAAAAACCAAATATTTCATCGATGGCTTTCATCATATCTTCAGCACTTTCCACAAGGTTTATGCTATTGCGGAAAGCCGCGGAATGGGGCATTCCCGTGGTGTACCAGGCCAGGTGCTTTCGCATCTCCCTAACCCCCGTGTACTCGCCCTTAAACTCAAGTTGGAGATTGGCATGCTCTTTTACCACATCACGCATTTCTTCATACGTTGGCCTTGGTAAAATCTCCCCCTTCTCCAAATACGCATTTATTTCTCGAAAAATCCAAGGATTCCCCTGAGCAGCACGACCAACCATAATGCCGTCGCAGCCGGTATCCTTAAACATTTCCTTTGCGGTTACGCCGTCGACTACATCGCCGTTTCCTATTACAGGAATCTTCACCGCATCCTTAACTGCCGCAATAATATTCCAGTCTGCTTTGCCGGAGTAGTACTGCTGCCTGGTTCTGCCATGAACCGCCACCGCCGATGCACCGGACTCTTCCGCCACATGAGCCATCTCTACGGCATTTATATGCTCATCGTCAAAGCCTTTTCTGATTTTCACCGTAACGGGTTTCTTAATAGCTTTAACTACCGACTCAATTATCTTTCCCGCAAGAACAGGATTCTTCATAAGCGCGCTGCCTTCGCCGTTACCAACAACCTTAGGCACAGGGCAGCCCATGTTTATATCAAGAATCTGAAAGGGCCTCTCCTCAATACGGGCAGCCTGTGAAGCCATAATCTCGGGATCGGACCCGAAAAGCTGCAAAGACACGATTCCCTCATCAGGATGAATCGTAAGAAGGTCCTCAGTGTTTTTATTGTTATAGTAAATGGCCTTGGCGCTTACCATCTCCATGCAGACCATGCCGGCCCCCATCTTAGAGCATAACAAGCGAAATGGCAGGTCGCTTACTCCTGCCATGGGTGCCAATATTATATTCGATTGTAACGATACATTACCAATCTTCAGCTCGCTCATTAATACCTACTTTTTGTTCTTCTCATATATAATACGAAGTCCGTCCAGTGTAAGGTCGGGATCGTAAACATCGATCATGTCCGTCTCGGCGAAAATGATTCTTCCGAGGCCGCCGGTGGCAACAACCTTCATGTCGGAAATGCCTGTCTCTTCCTTAACCTTCTTAATTATATACTCTGTCTGTCCGATCTGGCCGTATACAAGACCTGCCTGCATTGAGGAAATGGTCTCCTGAGCCAGAATAGACTTGGGTTTCTTGATTTCGATTTCAGGAAGCTTTGCTGTATCTTCCCAAAGAGCTTTCGCAGCGGTTCTGATTCCGGGGGCTGTGATACCTGCCGCAAAGGAACCGTCCTCTGTGATGTAGTCGTAAGTTGTGGCTGTACCGAAATCCAGAACAAGCACAGGGCCGCCAAACTTCTCGTAAGCAGCAACAGCATCCACGATTCTGTCGGGACCGATTTCTCTGGGGTTCTCGGTAACAATCTTTATTCCGGTCTTTACGCCGGGGCCCACAATCACAGGATTGGTCTTAATGTACTTAATCACTGCGCTTGTGAGGGCGTGCATAACGTTGGGAACTACGGTAACGATAATTGTTCCGTCGATGTCGTCTGCGGAAACCTTGTTGTTGTAAAGCATTCCGAGAATCATAACGCCGTACTCGTCTGAGGTTCTCGGCATCTTACTCATCATTCGAAAGCTTGCAACCAGCTTCTCGCCGTCGTATACACCATAGTTAATGTTGGTATTGCCCACATCTATAACAAAAAGCATTACTCTTCACCCAACTCCTTCAAAAGGTCCGAAGGATTCTCTTTCAATATAATCATCCTGTAGTAGAGGCTTAATGACTCAAGAAGCTCCTGTCTGGTTCTTCTGATTTTGCCTACAAGTAAACCGCTTCCGATTTCATCATAATAAATGTCGTCTTCCTCGGCTCTTGTCTCAAGGGAGAGGCTTCCGTCTTTTTCAAAAACGATGGTGAAAATCCCGCCAACCTCCTCTGTGAAGAGGACACAGATTACATGAAGCTCGTCCTTGATGGACTGGGGAATCTTGTCAAAAGTCTCGTTGAAATAATACTTCTGCTCGTAGGCATTGGCGCCGCAGAGCACAACTCTATCGTCTTCCATTGTTTCTCTTTCTTATAATGTAGCGGCTACAACCGCCTTGATGGTGTGGAATCTGTTCTCGGCCTCTTCAAAAACAATCGACGCCTCTGACTCGAAGACTTCGTTGGTAACCTCAATCTCCTTAAGTCCGAACTTCTTCTCAACACTTCTGCCAACCTCGGTGTTAAGGTCGTGGTAAGCGGGAAGGCAGTGCATGAATACTGCGTTCGCGCCGGCATTCTTCATAACCTTGCTTGTAACCTGATAAGGCAAAAGCGCGTCAATTCTCTCCTTCCAGGCCTCCACGGGTTCGCCCATGGAAACCCACACATCGGTGTAGATTACATCCACATCCTTTGTGCCTGCGTCAACGTCCTCTGTTAAAGTTACGCTGCCGCCGGTTTCTGCCGCAATTTTTTTACAGGTGTTAACAAGCTCCTCTGCAGGGAAATAATCCTTTGAGGTGCAGGCTGTAAAGTGCATGCCCATCTTTGCACAGGCAACCATTAAAGAATTACCCATGTTGTATCTTGCGTCGCCCATGTAGGTAAGCTTAATGCCCTTAAGGTGACCGAAATGCTCTCTTATTGTAAGAAGGTCTGCAAGCATCTGAGTGGGGTGGAATTCGTTGGTTAAACCGTTCCAAACGGGAACCTTGGAATACTCCGCAAGCTCTTCAACCTTGGCCTGCTCGAAGCCCCTGTACTCGATTCCGTCAAACATGCTCGCAAGAACTCTTGCTGTGTCTGCCATGCTTTCCTTCTTGCCTATCTGTGAACTCTCGGGATCAAGATAGGTGGTAAATGCTCCAAGATCCTGGCAGGCGCGCTCGAAAGAGCAGCGGGTTCTGGTGCTGGTCTTTTCGAAAATCAAAGCCACTGCTTTGCCTTTATGCATGTCGGAAACGTCGATACCCTTTTTCTTCTTATCTTTAAGGTCTGCTGCCAGATCCAAAAGATAGAGTATCTCTTCCGGTGTGAAATCCAATAATTTGAGGAAATCCCTTCCCTTTAAGTTCATTTCTGCTACCCTTTCGTCTATGTTTATACTCCAAAAAACATCTTAGAAGAATACGTGGTGTCCGATTACTACGCCGTCTCTTGTACCGTTGTCTCTTCTGAAGTGGCATGCGGCTCCCACGTTTGTGTTGCCGGCAATAGCCTCCTCAGCTGCCTTAATGCAGCTCTCTCTGATTCGACCGGATAAGTATACCTGGTCAACCTTTCCTGCTGCCGCAGGTGTGAACTGACCGGATGCATAGATAACGCCGTATACATTGTCGGGATAAGCTGCCGAACGAACACGGTTCATAACAACCGCACCAACCGCAAGCTGACCCTCGTAGCTCTCACCACCGGCCTCACACTGAATGAGGGCTGCAAGAAGCATTGTGTCGTCTGCTCCTACAGTTGCTGCACCGTAGTTGGTGATAAGGGCCTTCTTGGCCTCTCTCTCGGCCTTCTCTCTGGCCTTTATTTCATCCATGGTCTCACCATGGTCAATTACGAATCTTATGGATACCGCGTCGTAGGGTACGTATCCGTTCTCGCCTTCGTAGTCCACGCATACCCAGTTGTCCTCGGATATACCAACTACCTCAAGCTCCTCACCTTTAGGTACAAAGCCTAAAATTTCAGCTTCGTCGGCAGGCTCTCTTCTTAATCTGTAGGCACCGCTCTTACCGCTTGCAAGGGTTGTACCCACATCGTTGGCTACCTTGTTGGCCTCTTCGCCAAAGAAAAGGTAGTCGTTGCTGCACCATCCGATAAGGTTACCGGTCTTAATCTTGGTCCAGCCGTCACCTCTCTCAACAATGGTTCCACCGCAGTCTTTATATAAAAGTCCCAGCTTGTTGCTTTCAACATCGGGGGCTTCTCTTACGTTGAGAACGCTCTGCACGTTAGCCATCACCAGGTTTGATTCCTCTTCCGGTGCCACGTCGGCAATTTCAACCGACCTTAAGGTTTCCGTCACCTCATCATCCGCCTGCAAAACACTGGGGTCGATAATGGATGCCACACCGCCGTTAAAAGGATCCAGGTGAAGTCTGCTATATTCGGCTTTGACGGTCATCTTTGGGCATACAAGAATTAATAAGCATAAAAAAGCCCAAAAGGCAAACCGTTTATTGCCTTTTGTTAACATAGTATTCCTCCCTATAGGAAAAAAGTTACAAATTTATTACAAGTGTAATATAGCAACTGCGCCAAGTTATGTCAAGTTACGCCCTATGCTCCAAGCTCTCTGTTGCGCTTTACACAAGCTTCCATAGCATCTTCAATGGCGCCTCTGAAACCTTTTTCTTCAAGGACCTTCACTGCCTCGATGGTGGTTCCTCCGGGTGAGCATACCATGTCCTTAAGCTCTGCGGGATGCTTTCCTGTCTCAAGAACCATCTTCGCCGAACCAAGAACTGTCTGGGCTGCAAAAGCGTAAGCCTTGTCTCTGGGAAGGCCTGCTTTTACCGCGCCGTCTGCCATGGCTTCAATGAACATGAAAACATAGGCAGGTGAGCTTCCGCTTACGGCAACAACGGCATCCATCATGGATTCGGATACCAGTTCCGCTTTTCCGAAGCAGTTTAAAATGTTCATAACCGTCTTCACATCATCTGCGTTAACGTCATCATTAAGGCTTACACCGGTACAGCCCTCGCCAACAAGTGCGGGGGTATTTGGCATACAGCGAACAATCTTTGTTCCGGGCTTAAATGCGTTTTCGAGATACGCGATGCTTTTGCCTGCTGCGATGCTTACGATTATGGCATTTTCTTTAACTGAATCCCTAATGTCGGGAAGAACTGTGTCAAACATCTGGGGTTTGATTGCGAGAAAAAGCACATCACTCTCCTCTGCAACCTCCATGTTATCAAGTGCAATCTTTATATCAAAAGTAAGGCTGGCTCTCTGTCTTGACTCCTCGGTTCTTGCGTAGCCTATGATGTCTTTAGGCTCGCAGATCTGCTCTTTGAGCATTCCTCCGATGATAGCCGTAGCCATATTTCCAAGTCCGATAAATCCAATAGTCATTTCATTACCCCCTTATGGTCTTTGTAATGTATCGTATAAACATTTAAGAGTTGTTCTTTGTCTGTGGGCCTCATACATGAGAACCGCCGATGCGATGGCTGCGTTTAAGCTCTCCACCTCTCCCTCCATGGGAATCCTTAAGAAAACCTTTGCGGCTTCAGTAATTTCGTCGCTTAAACCGTTGCCTTCATTTCCTATTAGAAAGGCTGTGGGCTTCCTGTAGTCGAAAGCGTGGTAGGGTTCTTCGCCCTTAAGGTGGGCTGCGTAGGTTGTTATGTTTTTGCCATTTAAATCCTTAACCACCTTAACCACGTCCGAAACGTAAACGAAGGGCATGCGATAAATGGAGCCCATGGTGGAACGGATGGTTTTGGGGTTAAAAATGTCAACACATCCTTCACTCATAATGATTCCCGTAACTCCCGCTCCCTCGGCGGTACGTACGATGGTGCCAAGGTTTCCGGGGTCCTGAATGTCCTCGAGAATCATGATAAAAGGGGCCTTTCCGCCTGTTATTTCAGAAAGGTCGTGAGCGGGTCTTTTTAAAACGCAAAGAACCCCCTGAGGGGTTCTGGTGTCAGACATTTTGGTAAAAACTTCATCAGTCACACTCTCGGTCAGGAATTCTTTAAGCCTTGCTCCCACCGGATTTCCCTCATTTTCTTTAATGAAGGTTTCCGATGCGTAAACAGCTTTTATCCATTCCTTCGGGGCTTCCATAAACATCTTGCGCCCCTCCGCTATGAAGACTTCATCGCTCTTTCTGTCCTTTGCGGACTTTATCCAGTTGCAAATCTGTTTAACCTGTTTGTTTGCTGTACTTGTAATCATTAGATTGCCAAAGCTTTACTGATTTCGTACTGATAAGGAGGAATGTCCTTCTGCATCTGCAAAGCTTCCTCGATGTCGAAATCTGTGAACTCGCCGTGCTTGTAGCCAACAACTCTGTTGGTCTTTCCCTCAAAGAGAATGTCTGCCGCATAGGAGCCCATGATGGATGCATAGTAACGGTCCTTACATGTGGGACTTCCGCCACGCTGCATGTATCCTAAGATTGTTGCTCTTGTCTCTATTCCTGTGGCAGCCTCAACTCTTCTCGCCATTGAAGTTGAGTGGCCGATTCCCTCAGCGTTGATGATGAGGTGGTGGGTCTTGCCCTTCTTACGGTTGGCGATAATGTTGTTGATTATCTGCTGCTCGTTGTAATCATATTTCTCAGGTAAAAGTATATCATCTCCGCCTGTGGCAACGCCGCACCATAATGCAATATATCCGGCATTTCTGCCCATAACTTCGATGATACTGCATCTTTCGTGGGATGAAGATGTATCTCTGACCTTATCAATAGCCTGCATTGCTGTGTTTACGGCTGTATCAAAACCGATGGTGTAATCGGTGCAGGCGATATCAAGATCGATGGTGCCGGGAATACCGATGGTGTTGATTCCGTGTCTTGAAAGAGCCTGTGCTCCTCTGTAGGAACCGTCTCCGCCAATGACAACAAGGCCGTCAATTCCGTGTTTCTTGCAGATTTCGTAACCTCTCTGCTGGCCTTCCTCTGTCATGAAATCCATACAACGGGCTGTTCCAAGAATGGTGCCGCCTCGTTGAATGATATCGGAAACGCTTCTTGCTTCCATATCTATAATCTCTTCGTTGAGAAGTCCCTGATAACCCTTCTTGATTCCTTTGACCTTCAATCCATTATCAATGGATTTACGAACCACGGCACGAATAGCCGCGTTCATTCCGGGTGCATCGCCTCCGCTGGTCAAAACCCCTATCGTCTTAATCTCTTTAGCCATATAGTATGCCTCCTTGAGTACGTGGGTTTAAGTTTGTGATTATTTTATATCAAAAACAGCGTAATTTCAATCCCTACACCAGTTTAACGCTGTCCTCACCGAATGCATTTCGAAGGCTTTCCATAAGCTCTTCGTCGGCTCTTACGTCCTGGCTTCTTGAGAGAGATCTCATCTGTTTTTCCTCATCAAGATAAATATTTACCTTGTCGATTCCCTCGGAGTCCTTTAGAATATCGCTTAATTTGGGCATCTTCTCTTCGTAGTCAGCCTTGTTCTTAAAGCGAATCCAGAGATTTCTGGGGATTTTTTCAAAAGGAGTAAGCTTCTCAAGAATGAGTCTTCCGTCCTTTTCATCCTCCAATGATACACGGCCCGTGATAAACACCTTGGCGTCCTCATTTAAGTACTGCCCAAACACATCATACTGCTTGGGAAAAACGATTACTTCTACTGTTCCTAAAATATCTTCTATTGTAAGGAAGGCCATAATCTTGTCATTCTTTGTGTACTTAACGGTTTTGGCCGCTATGATTCCGCCGATGGTCTTACTCTCATTTTCCATTAAGGATGTGGCGCCGGTTTCCTCATCAAGAAGGAAGTCTGCGCTGGAGGCGGTCTTGTACTTGTTCCAGATACCCATGTACTCTTCCATGGGGTGGCCTGAAATGTAGATGCCCAAAACCTCTTTTTCAAAGGCAAGCATCATTTCCTTGGGATATTCACCAACCTCAGGCATTCTGATTTCAAAGTCCTTCTTGGCCTCATCATCCACCACGTCAAAGAGGCTTATCTGGCCCGTTAAGGTGTTCTTTCCGGTCTGGGCAATATCGTCCATGAATCTGGCATAAACAGTCATAAACTGCTTTCTGGTGCCCTCTAAGCTGTCTAAGGCTCCGGCCTTAATGAAGTTCTCCACATTTCTCTTATTTAATTCGGTATCCTTCATGCGATTTAAGAAATCTCTGATGGTTGTAAATTTACCTCTTTGATTTCTCTCTTCAACCACCGCGTCAATGATGTTTCGACCTACACCCTTTATGGCAGTTAAGGCATATCTGATGGCACCGTTTTGAACGGAGAATCCGCTCTCACCCTCATTAATGTCAGGAGGAAGGATCTGAATACCCATGTTTCTGCAAACCAGGATATACTCAGAAACCTTCTTGGCATTATCTATTACGGATGTAATAAGGGCCGCCATGAATTCAACGGGATAGTAGAACTTTAAGTAAGCTGTCTGGTAAGCCACCACCGCATAGCAGGCCGCATGGGATTTATTGAATGCGTACTTGGCAAAATCCATCATCTCATCGTAGATTTCGCTGGCAACTTTCTCATCGATTCCCTTGGAAATACAGCCGGGAACATTCTCCTCTGCATTACCGTGGACAAAGTTCTCCCTCTCAACTTCCATTACGTGCTGCTTCTTTTTACTCATGGCACGGCGAACAAGATCGCTTCGACCAAGGGTATAACCGCCCAGGTCTCGAACGATCTGCATAACCTGCTCCTGGTAAACGATACAGCCGTAGGTGGGTGAAAGAATGGGCTCCAGTTCGGGACAAAGGTAGGTAATGTCCTCGTGGTTGTTCTTGCCCTTAATGTATTTGGGAATGAAGTCCATGGGGCCGGGACGATAAAGGGAAATTCCCGCAATAACGTCCTCTAAAGATTCGGGCTTTAATTCCTTCATGAAGCTCTTCATACCCGACGATTCAAGCTGGAAGATACCTTCGGTTTTGCCTGAACCGATGTAATCAAAAATCTTCTTATCGTCGTAGTTAATGTTGTCTACGTCAATGTCTACGCCACAGTCCTTCTTAATAAGGTCCACTGCGTTCTTTATGACTGTAAGGGTTCTAAGACCCAGGAAATCCATCTTAAGTAAGCCCAGTTCCTCGATGGTGGTCATGGTGAACTGAGTTGTTATGGAGCCGTCAGACCCCCTTGATAAAGGCACAAATTCATCTGCAGGCTTCTGGCAGATAACGACGCCGGCTGCGTGCATGGATGTATGTCTGGGAAGTCCCTCAAGACGTCTTCCCATGTCGATTAAGGTCTTGCACTGAGGGTCAGATTCGTAGGCCTTTCTGAGTTCAGGATTCATCTGGAGAGCCTTGTCGATGGTGATGTTTAGCTCGTTTGGAATCATCTTGGCTACGGAATCGCAAAAAGCATAGGGTAAATCAAGGGCGCGTCCCACATCCCTTATAACACCCTTTGCCGCCATGGTACCGAAGGTGACAATCTGAACCACCTTGTCCTTGCCGTATTTTCTGCCTACATAATCGATAACCTCCTGCCTTCTTTCGAAGCAGAAGTCAATATCGATATCGGGCATGGATACACGCTCAGGATTAAGGAAACGCTCAAAAAGGAGGCTGTAGCGGATGGGGTCAATGTTTGTTATGTGCAAAGTATACGAAACGATACTTCCCGCAGCACTGCCTCGTCCGGGGCCGACGGGAATTCCGTTCTCTCTGGAGTAATTGATGAAGTCCCACACAATAAGGAAGTAGTCAACGTAACCCATCTTCCGGATGACGCCAAGCTCGTAATCAAGACGCTCCTTAAGTGTCATGCCTGTGGTTCCCGCAGGTTTATTGGGATCTCCGTATCTTTCAGCAAGACCGTCATTACAAAGCTTGTTTAGATAAGTCCAGGAATCGTAGCCTTCCGGCACATCAAATTTAGGAAGCTTTGTAACGCCAAATTCAATTTCAACGTTACATCTGTCCGCAATCTTCTGGGTATTATCAATTGCTTCCTGCGCATAAGGAAAAAGCTTACGCATCTCCTCTTCGCTCTTTATGTAGAACTGTCCGCCTTCATAGCGAAGTCTGTCTTCGTCGGTTACTCTCTTGCCTGTCTGTATGCAAAGAAGAATGTCGTGGGAATCAACGTCGGAAGCGTTAGTGTAGTGAACGTCGTTTGTAGCAACAAGAGGAATGCCCAGTTTCTCGGACATCTTCATAAGTTCCATGTTAACAAGCTGCTGCTCGGGAATTCCGTGGTCCTGTAACTCAAGGAAATAGTTTCCTTCACCGAAGCACTCAAGGTATTTAAGAGCAGATTTCTCAGCCTCATCCTTAAGACCCTTCATGATGTTTCTCTGGACCTCACCCTGAAGACAGGCGCTGCAGCAGATGATTCCCTCGTGGAATTCACGAAGAACCTCCATGTCAACCCTTGGTCTGTAATAAAAGCCCTCGGTAAAACCGCGGCTGACAATCTTCATAAGGTTGGAGTAGCCCGTGTTATTCTCAGCAAGCAAAATGAGGTGGTAATATCTGTCCTCACCACCGGTTAATTCCTTGTCGAATCGGGAGTTAGGGGCAACATAAACCTCACAGCCAAGAATAGGCTTAATGCCCTCTTCCTTCGCCGCTTTATAGAAGTCTATAACACCGTACATTACGCCGTGATCGGTTATGGCCGCAGCGGTCATGCCCAGCTCTTTAACTCTTTTCACATATTCTTTTATCTTGTTGGAGCCGTCCAAAAGACTGTATTCCGTATGGACGTGAAGATGAGTGAAAGCCATTTATAACCTCCCTTGTTCGCTCCTTATTATTCTATCATAAATCGAGGAAGATTAGATTGAATTTGTAGTATAATTTCTTTCCTTCCCTGCCGGGGAATTGTATCCGTGGAGGCGATGGGCCTCAAGGACAAGCCACAAGGGTGCTTCGCATCCTTGACCCCCATCCCCGCCCCGGATTTCGGAGTAATCAAGCAGGGAAGGAAGCTTTAGACACCACCTTGGCGCCATTTCCCGACTTGAGTGGTCTTTTTGCCCCTTGTATATGGTGTTATGTCAACCGTTTGTGTAATAAATGGGAGATTCTCTGGGTCTATTATGATGATTTTGGCCTATTTGGTTTACATAAGTCTGGTCGTTTCAGAAGTATGGCGGATGAAATCATAATAGGTTCCTGTTTTTATCCGCTTATTATGTCTTGTTTTCTTTGTTATGTTAACTTAAGCACGTAATAAAGTGCCCTTTTCAGCATTTTATTACGTATTTTTGTTTACATAACATCAAAATCAGCGGATAATCGGACCGGCATCTCAATATTCTCCGCCTTTCGGTTGACATAACACCTCGCCGGTGCGGAGCAGGTGCCCCGGAGGGCAGACTCCGGATATAATTGCGGTTGCAGATAAAGGAAAAGGGCAACAAAAAACGGAGCCCGCGGGCTCCGTTTGTAAATTCATATTAGAGGTACTTCTTAAGGTCATCAACCTTGTTGAGCTTCTCCCAAGGGAGGTCAAGGTCGTTACGGCCGAAGTGACCATAAGCTGCAGTCTGCTTGTAGATGGGACGACGAAGGTCCAGCATCTTGATGATTCCTGCAGGACGAAGGTCGAAGTTCTCACGGATGATTTCAACAAGCTTCTCATCGGAGAGCTTACCTGTACCGAAGGTGTCAACCATGATAGATGTGGGCTGTGCTACGCCGATAGCGTAGGAAAGCTGAATCTCGCACTTGTCTGCAAGGCCTGCTGCAACGATGTTCTTTGCAACGTATCTTGCCGCGTAAGCTGCGGAACGGTCAACCTTGGTGCAATCCTTACCTGAGAAAGCTCCGCCGCCGTGACGAGCGTATCCGCCGTAGGTGTCAACGATGATCTTACGACCTGTAAGACCTGCATCACCGTGAGGGCCACCGATTACGAAACGGCCTGTGGGGTTGATGAAGAACTTGGTCTTGTCATCGATTAATTCCTTGGGAAGTACGGGATCAAATACGTACTTCTTGATGTCCTCGTGGATCTGCTCCTGAGTAACATCCTCGTCGTGCTGAGTTGAAAGAACAACTGCCTCAAGTCTTACGGGCTTGTCATTCTCATCGTACTCAACTGAAACCTGGCTCTTACCATCGGGACGAAGGTACTTAAGTGTACCGTTCTTACGAACCTCTGTAAGCTTAAGAGCAAGCTTGTGAGCAAGTGAAATAGGATAAGGCATGTACTCGTCTGTCTCGTTTGTAGCGAAACCGAACATCATACCCTGGTCGCCTGCACCTGTATCAAGGTCGTCTGTAAGTGCACCTTCCTTAGCCTCGAGAGCCTTATCAACACCCATAGCGATGTCTGCTGACTGCTCATCGATTGCTGTTAATACTGCACATGTATTTCCGTCGAAACCATACTCTGACTTGTCGTAGCCAATCTCTTTGATTGTTTCTCTGGCAATTCTGGGGATATCAACATAAGCATTTGTTGTAATCTCACCTGTGATAAGAACGAATCCTGTACATGCTGCTGTCTCGCAAGCAACACGGCTCATGGGATCCTGCTCCATCAATGCATCGAGGATGGCATCTGAAACAGCATCACAGAGTTTGTCGGGATGTCCTTCTGTAACTGATTCTGAAGTAAATAATCTTTTCTCCATTTTTTCTCCTTTCATGGATGCATTCTTATTCCCTGTTAATACGAAAGCTATAGATAAAAATAACCGCTCACGAACAATTCGTAAGCGGTTTAAAATCTCTCTAAGCCATCTTCTTATTGTTCGATTATTCCGCTGACGCGGTATCGCTCAGGTTGGCACCTTCCTTGATAAGGGGTTGCCGTGGCTTCATAGATCCTCTGTATCTCCACCACTCTGAATAAGAAATGATATAATGTTTGCTTGTTAACTCTAACACCTAAGTGTCTGGTTGTCAACCAATCTTTAATTTAAATTTCTTAAAGTCTCTTTCGGTTTCAACCTTTTCAATCTGTGCACCAAGACCCTGGAGCTTCTTGTGGAAGTTCTCGTAACCTCTCTCGATGTACTGAATGTTATCAACGGTTGTAAAACCTGAGGCTGAAAGACCTGCAATAACAAGTGCGGCACCTGCACGTAAGTCGGGAGCTGTGATGCTTGCACCGGTGTACTGGTCAACGCCTGTGATAATTGCGGTGTTGCCTTCAACCTTAATGTCAGCACCCATTCTTGCCAACTCATCCACATAACGGAATCTGTTCTCAAAAATGCTCTCTGTTACAATGCTTATTCCCTTTGCAAGTCCCAAGGATGCTGCCATAACTGCCTGCATATCCGTAGGGAAACCGGGATAGGGAAGTGTCTTAACATGTGTGGTACGAAGGGGCTTGGAAGCCACTACACGAACCGCATCATCAAACTCCTCAACCTCGCAGCCCATCTCAATAAGCTTAGCTGTAATGGACTCCAAGTGCTTGGGAATTACATTCTTGACTGTTACATCACCCTTGGTAGCTGCTGCCGCAAACATAAATGTTCCGGCCTCAATCTGGTCGGGGATAATTGTGTACTCTGTTCCGTGGAGTGTGGGAACACCCTTAATACGGATTACATCAGTACCGGCGCCCTTAATGTTGGCACCCATGCTGTTTAAGAAGTTGGCAAGGTCTACTACGTGAGGCTCCTTAGCCGCGTTCTCTATAATGGTCTGTCCCTCTGCAAGAACTGCTGCCATCATTACATTGATGGTTGCACCTACAGAAACAACGTCCATATATATGTGTGCGCCTACAAGCTTTTCAGCTTTGGCAATTACTGAACCATGTTCAATCTTAATTGTTGCACCGAGAGCTTTGAAGCCCTTGATGTGCTGATCAATACCACGAGAGCCGATGTCGCATCCACCGGGGAGTGCTACTGTGGCCTCTTTATATTTACCAAGGAGAGTTCCGATGAGATAGTAGGAACCTCTGATTTTTCTTAAGTCTTCCTGATCGGCTACAAGGGTAAAAATCTGAGAGCCGTTGATAGCTACCGAGTGCTTATCTTTCTTCTTCTCGTTTACACCTAACTTCTTCATGCAATCAAGAAGAGTTCTGATGTCGCTTACGTCAGGTATGTTATCAATATATACGGTATCATCCGTCATAATTGAGGCTGCAATAATAGGTAGTGCTGCGTTCTTGGCACCGCTGATTTCTACCTCTCCCACAAGGGGATTGCCGCCCTTCATTGCATATTCTTCCATTTCCAACCTCTGAAATATTCTTTATACCCCGAGTATGGCATAGCCAATAGAAAAAATACTCTCGTCAAATTATATCATAAATCGAATATTTGTAAATCGAATACTAGTTCAGATAATCGAGAGGGTTAACAGCCTTACCGTTAATTCGAATTTCGAAGTGAAGGTGAGGTCCTGTTGAAATACCTGTATTACCTGAAGATGCGATTCTTTCATTCTGTGTTACAGACTGACCAACGGAAACAAGAACTTTGCTAAGGTGAGCATATCTTGTCTGTCTTCCGTCGGGATGATCGATGAATACGCAGTATCCGTATCCGCTACCCCAACCTGCTTTGGAAACAACACCGGTACTTGATGCGTATACGGGCGTTCCTACAGGTGTGGACCAGTCAACACCTTCGTGGAAGGTACTTGCACCTCTTGTAGGTGCGCCTCTTCTTCCGAAGCGTGAACTTAAGGTACCACCGGAGATAGGCTTTACATATGTAGGAGGAATCTTGGTTCCCTGCTTCATAATCTTTGGAACGGATTCGATAACCGTCTCCTCTTTGATAACCTCTCTGGTATCCTCGTTCTCGTTAGTGTAGTTAATAACCGCAACAGCTTTTCTGAAACCTGCGGAAGGCTGCTGCAAAACTTCCGTCTGAGTCGTGTACCAATCATCCACAGGGATAATCTCTATGGGTGCATCGTAGGACTCTTCCACATATTCCTGAACCTGACGTCTTACGGAAATCTCAGGCTCCGGAACCGTTATCTTAAGCTCGTCTCCGATATGGATAATCGAGTACTCGTTATCAAGTGTTTTGTTAAGTTCGATGATTCGGTCTACAGGAATTCCGGTGGTAAGTGAAATACCGGATAAGGTATCCCCCGGCTGTACCTCATAGATGGTATCCTTCTCCTGCTCCTTGGTAACCTCAACAATGGCGTCCTCCAAAGGAGTGAACTGGGAGGAAGGAAGGTAGGATTCCACCACCTCAACCTTCTCGGCAAAGCCCATGTCAACAAGGCCGTACTCGAACTCGTTCCAGGTCTTCTCTCTGGCAGGCTCAATGTTCTCAAACATTGTGTCGATTACCTCGTTAATTCCGCCGTCTCTTCTGCCTTTGGCATCCACATCGTAGGTAATCTCTCTCTCAACCTTGCCCTTATTTACAATGCTGGTCAAAACATTGAACTCTCGCCCCGAGTCATGTACCAGCTCTACGTTAAAGTCCTTCTTCTCCTGGTACTTGTCAAGGCAGGCCTGAAGCATATCCTGTACTTCATCAATGGAGGTAAGGTTTACGGAGTACTCATTAACCTTGACGGTGTAGCCGTGGGCCATGGTGGTCTTTATGCTTCCGCGTAAAACCTTCTCGATGTTCTCCATCATTGTTTCTTTGGAGGTCACTTCACCCCAAAGCACTTCACTGCCCTCTGTGGTAATGTCCGAATCCATGAAAACAAGGTCATCGGTCTCTGAAGCAATCTTCTTTCTGGCCGCACGTACGTATCCGTCCAAGTCCTCAAGACCTCCGACAGTACCTACATACTCACCGTTAACCGAAACTGAAAAGTAATTGTCGCCCTTGCTTTCAAAGGGGGTATAGCTCGGCAAAAAAAATGCGGCTACAGTAGCCGCAAACAACGATATCTTTATGAATCTGATTCTAATATGTCTGCTATATTTTGTCTTCATACTGCTATTAATTACTTATATTGCCCACTTATAATATATGAAAATAAACCAATAAGTCAAATGCAAGGTCTGCTGCCGCGCATGTGAACGCAAGGATAGCGAAAACAAGGCCCACTACGAACTTGCCGTTAACTGACTTCCTTACTGTCTTAACTTCATCCTTAACAGCTGCGCTCTCCTCCTGAACAACAGCCTGAACGTTACGGTATACTTTGACATTCTCCTTGTGTACAACTTCATAAGCATCCGCATTGACGTTCTTAATCTGCTCCATCAAGGATTCTCTTGATGTCTCAAGGTTATCGATTAATTCCTTAAGCTTGTCTGCAGCTTCGGTATTGGAAAGACTAAGCTTACGCATGTCCTGTAAACAGGTGTCGTACTGCTCCATCTGCTTCTTCATTCTATCAAGTTCTGCTGCCTCTGCCTGAGCGTTGGCCTTTATAATCTCTGAAGAATTAAACTTCTGAGCCAGCTTGTCCATGAAACTATCCATATATTCAAAGCCCCCTTGTAGGAATTTGTATAACCTTTTAAATTTTATCATTTTACCATCCCATTTTCAATGGCATATCTTTTGTGCAGGTTGTATAGTTTTTTGTTTCGTTTTTTAACTGTTTTGTCAATATTCACCACAGTTTAACAGTTTGTTCATACTTTGTTCATACTTTGTGGATATAATCAAAACATAGATTTTGAATGGTTCTTGCATATGCCATGCAGATATTTTTTTCATAATAGCCCCGACATCGAAAGGTGCCGGGGCACTCCTCATTTTATAGGCTAATATTCTTCGTTTTCGTATCCGGACTCCAGTCCCTGGATCTGCTCGTTGAGCTGCTCCATTCTGTTATCCAAATCGGAAACCATCTTGGCACAATCCACCAATTCTTTCTTAAGGTTCTCAGGTGCGTTACCCTCAAACTTATAGTGAATCTTATGCTCAAGACTTGCCCAGAAGTCCATGGCTACAGTTCTGATCTGTATCTCTACCTTGGCATCGATGGTGCGATCCGAAAGATATACAGGAACAGTTACTATCATATGATAGCTCTTGTAGCCGCTGGCTTTAGGGTAGGTTATGTAGTCTTTTTCCGAAATAACGGTTATATCCTTCTGGTTTCTGAGTATCTCCGCAATGCGGTAGATATCCGAAGAGAAGGAACAGATGATACGTATGCCGGCGATATCGTTGACATACTGAATCATGTTATCAATGGTAGACTCTCTCCCGTTCTTTTTAAGCTTCTTTACGATGCTCTCAGGAGTTTTGATTCTGCCCTTGATGTGCTCGATGGGATTGTAGCGATGCACATGCTGAAACTCGTCGTTGAGAATTTCCAACTTGGTCTGAACCTGATGAAGTGCCGATGTGTAGACGAGTATTACCTCTCTCCAGCTGTCAACGCTTCCGTTCATGGCCTCTCGTTCTTCTTTGTGTTTATCTTCAGCATAATCCATGGTCTAATCCGCCTTTCTGTCAGTTGCAAAGTTTACTTCGCACGGAAAGGATTAGAGTACAATACCGTTCTTCTTGCAAAGCTCCCTTGCACTTTCTACCGAATCCACACCGGTCTTGTTCTTGATGGGTGCGAACTCTTTCTCTCTCACTACCTCATAAGGAAGGCATGAGCCCATCTCATAGATGTGATCAAGAATAAGTGATTCAAATTTATATCCGTTGGGTGTCTCGGGCTTAAAGAAATTGCCTTCGGCATCCAAGCAGGGAATCTTCTTCTCAACAATGTGGAGAGGAAGTTTTTTCTCCATAACAGCTACTGACTTCTTGATGTCAAAGAGGTAATTGAGGATAACTCCGAAGTTGTAAGCGGGGTCTCCCTTCTCGTTCTTTGCATCCATCATTTCATCTGTAAGCTCGTAGTATTCAACGATTGAAGGATGTCCGTCCTCAAGACAAACAACGCCGACCTTCTCGTCTCTTGCAGCCTTCTTAACAACCTTTGCTCCTACTGCACATCCACTAAGAAGTGTTGCTCCTACGAAAGTGGGATCTGCGATTCTCTGGAGAACGTTGTCAACTGCGAAGGTGTTGAGCCATTCTACTCCGAACTCCTCAGCCTTCTTAAGAAGACCTGCTCTTACGAAAGATGAGAACCATCCGCCGTTACCGTTGGGAGATGTTGCCATGCGGCTCTTACTCTCCATGTAAATCTTTCCTTCATAATCGGATGCGGGAGCCATGTCCTGCTTGAAGAAGGAAACATAGTCCTTGTTGTATCCAAAGAAGTTCTTCTCGGTAAGGAACTTGATGGTGGCATCGTTGTTCTTCTCACTGGTCATAACAAAGAGAGGAATCCATGCGCCGTCTGCTGCCTTAACAACATCCATGAGGTTCTCAATCAGTCTCTGGAAAATGAAAACGTCTTTGGTGAGACCGATGTTGTACATTCCCTTGGGATCATCGGAACCAAGTCTTGTTCCCATTCCGCCGGCTAAAAGAACTGCGCCGACTTTGCATGCCTTGATTGCTTCGATTCCCTTGGCATAGAACTTGTCTTTGTTAGCTTCGATCTCTGAGAGCTCCATTGCTGCAAGGGGCTCATATTTGCCCTTCTTCGCAGGTGCCTTCTTAGCCTCAAGGGCTGTAAGAATGCTAAAGTCAGTCTCGTCAATCTGGTTAAGGAGCTCAGCTTTCTCCCCTTCGCTAAGCTCATCGAAGTACTTCAGTACGTGCTCTTGACCGTACTCCTTTAATTTGGTTAATGCTTCATTGTAATTCATTTTGTTTCCTCCGGATAGAATTCATTTATCTTTTAAAGGCATTAAAGAATTTCGCCATTGGTTCAACGGTATCGTGCAAATCGCTGATGGCTTTATTTAATGTCTCTATGTCAATTTTGTTGATTTCTGTCAGAGCGTCGCTCAATCCCTGAGCGTTGTCCTCCAAAACCTTATTCATGTTGGCGGAGGTGTTAATAAGCTCCGTTGACAGTTTATCAATATTCCCCAGGCTCTCTTCAGCCTTCACAATCGTAGTTTCCGCTTCGGTAAGAACCGATGCTGCCTTAGGTATAAGAATGCAGCCTGCCACTACAAACACGGCACAGATAATAACCGCAGCTATTCCCGTTATCCTCGCATAGAAAGTTCTCTTATTATTACTCTCCAAAAGTCTTTTAAGACTCTCCTGCTCGGTCATTACGTCATCTACTGTTATTACTTTCTCTTCGCTCATTTCTTACCCCTTAAAAATTTAGTTTAATCTGCTCGCCCATCATTTCGTCGTAATCGTCACACGTTGTGATAGGGCCGCTGTTTTCTTCCTCACACCGGCAATCAAAACCCTGATGCTGGCATGTGGTACAGATACATCCCGCGCATCCAACCTGCTTACAAAGCATCTTCTCTTCTGCCGGCATTTTCTCTCCCTTTTCTTATTGCAAAGCGTTTTGAATCTTATCCAAAAGCTCTTTGTAATCCTTCATTATATTATCGTGGTTTTCCTTCACAAAAGCATAATCCCCTGACTTCACTGCCAATTCAAGGCTCTTGGCCTTCTCAAACATATCCTTGGCCCCTATCATGTTGGATGAACTCTTGATGGAATGGGCATCACGCTGATATGTCGCCCAGTCTTCTGTGTCAAAATCCTTCTGCAAAGCGGCGTCAAACCTGTCTCTTAAATAGACAGCTACCGTTTCCACATAAAGTTCTTTCATATTTGCAAAATAGACCATGGCCGTTTCGGTGTCCAAAAAGTCTAACTTGCCCATAGTTTCTGCTGCATTCCCCAAAGTTTTTTACCTCCTATCCCATTTAAAAGTTTACCCCTCATAAAGGTCAAAAGTCAAGCATGGCAGAAGCCTTCCAATGTTCCGTCTTCTCGGCATTTTTGAAGGAATTTTACGAAACTTTTGACCCCCTGATCCACGGAGTTGGGAAGGGCTATTCCAAGGGTTCTGAAGCTCTTTGGTTCAAGGTCGTAAACCGACACGTTTTCAGGCAGGTTTCTTATGGAAAGTCTTGGCATGGCTGTGGCTCCAAGGCCCTGTGAAACCATGGACAAAAGAGCAAAGTCGTCATCGCAGGATACGGTAAGGGCATCCTTCGGCAAATCTATAAGGTGACTCTTTAAGGCATTTTCAGGAGCCATAATAAAAGGATATTCTCCAAAGTCTCCTATACTTATAGACTTCTTGTTTTCATCCACAACCCCTTTGGGATAAACCGCACAGTAAGGGTCCTTCATAAGCTCCATAAATCTGAAGCCCTTTAGTCTGTCGGTATCTCCGAGAGCCAGATCTATCTTATGTGATAAAAGCAAATCCGAAAGGTTCTCCGTTCCTATCTTTATGTTAAAGACTGCGGAAGGGTTATTCTTCTGATAGGTCTTAATGGCCTGGGGAAGCCAGGAGGTGGCGATACTTGAAAAGCAGCCGATCCTTATGGGGCTCTCCTTTCCTTCAGAGAGTCTTCCTGCCAGGGCCACTATTCTGTCGAGGCCATCCTTTGCTTCAATAATGAGAGGAAGCAGTTTTTCACCTGCAGGGGTTAGGCCTACGCCCTTGTGGCTTCTGTCCAAAAGAGCGATTCCAAGCTCTGCCTCCAGGTTGTTCATGGTCTGGGTTACCGCCGACTGGGTACAGTTAAGCTCGGCGGCGGCTTTGGAGAAACTTCCGGTTTGAATTGTCTTTAGAAAAACTTCCAGCTTTCTGTCATCCATAATAATTCCTCACCTATTATAAGAAAAACTTATAACCATATTATATATCTGATATTCCCAAATGGCAATCTACGTACTAAAGTGTTGTTTGGAACAAAAAGCGAACTCCCTACTCGTTTTTTGAAACTTTATTTTTTTATCTATCTGGAAGGTGCAAAGATGACCAGGCTTTTAAACAGTAAAAATGAACATCTGGGATACGGTTTGGTGTTTTTCTCCGGAATACTCTGGGGACTCTCAGGTTTCTTTGTAAAGGAACTGCAGCGTCTCGGAGCAGACTCTTCTTTGATCTCATTCATGAGAGTTTCAATTGCCTTTGTGGCCATGCTCGTATTCTGTGTTGTGAAATTCGGTGTTAAAAGCCTTATCATTAGTCAAAAGCAGATTTTTGTGTGTGCTGCTCTCGGACTGGTATGCCATGGGGTTTACAACCTCTTTTATAATTTCGCCATTACAACCCTTGGCATATCCTTCAGCACCGTTATCCTCTATTTATCACCCGCTATGACATTGATATTCTCATCAATCATTTATAAGGAGAAAATCAATTTTATCAAAATATTTGCCATCCTTGTTAATATCCTCGGATGTGGGTTAACCATAACAAACGGCCGCTTTAACATTTCCGGTTTTGTGGTTGCCGGAATTGTTGCGGCCGTTGGTGCCTGTATTTGTTATTCAATGAATTCCATTATCGGCAAGATGTCCGATAAAGGTACCAATCCTTTCGTCATGAGCATGTACAGCTTTTTCTTTGCTGCAGTCGTTCTCATGGTTATTGTTAAGCCCTGGGTTTACAGGGACACATTGCAAGTTACCGGCGTTGTGGAATGGGGTGTCCTCTACGCTTTAATTCCCACAGCTGTTACATACGCCATTTACTACATCGGAATACAGAAGGTAAAAGATTGTAGTAAAGTTCCCGTCATTGCATCCGTTGAAGTAGTTGTAGCTTCCATCGTGGGAGTTACACTCTTCGGCGAGCATATCGGTTCCATAAGCATCATGGGTATTGCTATGGTAATCGCTTCCATCGTTATGATGAACACCCATTTCTACAAGGATATTATTTCTCTGAATGCCGCGAAGTAAGTTTCGATTCGGCCTTCACCCGTAATATACTCCAAATGACTCTGAAGCCCGGTGTTGTCGTTTATAAGCTTTACAACGCCGGGATGATATCTTGTTCCGGCTCTGTCCGTCAATTCCTGAAGGAGTTCCTGGAAGGATTTTCCCCTTGCGTAGTTTCGACAATAAATATCGGTTGCGGCGTCAATTGAATCCGCAATGGTGATTATATCGATAATAATCTTTATGGGAGACTTGGTGTTGTCAAAGGCAACAGGATAGCCGCCCTTTCCGTCGTAGTATTTGTGGTGTCCCACTATTACGTCAAAATACGGTGCAAACTGAGGATCCTCGTTTACAAGCATAAGGCCCTTTTCGGGATGAAGTCTTATGAGATCCTGCTCCTCGCCGCAAAGTCTTCTCCATTGCTGATTGATAACATCTGTTATGAGACATTTGCCTATGTCGTGAAGCATTGCGCAGTCGCACACATACTTCTTGATTTCCTCAACCTTTTTCTTAACATCATCAACATCACTGCATCCCAAAATTCCAATAAACTCTTCGGGATTGGTCCAAAGGTATACATTGGTGATGGCCTGTGCAATCTGAACCACCATAAGGGAGTGAAGATAGGTGATGGGCTGTCTTGAAATAATAATCTTTGACAGGTAGTTTCTCTTCTCCTCAAGGTTTTCCATGAAAGGCTCCACCGCCTTAAACCACTCTGCGCTGGCGCTGTTAAGTCTTGAGGTAAAGAAGTGGTAGGGCGCTGTCTGGTGCACGTGGGTAACCTTGTTAAAGAAGCGCTCCAAATACTCTCTTCTTTCTGCGGGAGTAAACTCACTGTCTTTTAAATATTTAAGTATGCTTAAGCCTGTATCATGATAATTGAAAAAGATCTCAAGCTCTCTGTCTTCGTTGTCGGGGTCTGAGTAATTGGGGAATCTGAGGTCATCGGTAATAAGGGAAATCTGCTCCTCCACAACCTCTCTCACTTTCATTCTGCCGGAAAGAATCCTTGCCTTGTGGTAAGCCCTCATAACGGCTCCGCTGGGATCCTCTCTCTTGCCCAAATCCAAATCTCTCTTGGCCTGCTCGGCAATCTTTATAAACTGGCCCCTCTGTCTTTCCTTAAGTGTATCCACATAAACTTCGGAATAAAGAATATCCTCGTTAATTTTGGACATTACAAGAGGAAGGAAAGGCTTGTCGCCATCCAGTGTCTGAACCGCAGGATTGTTGTAAAGGTCCTGAACCGCATAGTAATAGTCATAGACCGAATCCTGTAGGAAAGGACATATTTCAGTTAAAGGCGCAATAAGGTTGGAATAGGCCGTAAAGAAGCAACGGCGGATTCTGGGATCGGTGACTTCAACATAGTGAGCCCGAAGTGAAATGACTCTCTGATAGTAGTCTATGGCAACGCCGAGTCCTGCGTCGCCCATGGTTCTGTAATAGAACTCCGTAGTTTCAAATCCCATGAGATGATAAAGGAAGACCCTGTGATCAAGGTCGTTCCTCATCTCATAGAATGATATAAGCTTATTGGCTATGGTTGACATAACTTCAAAGTCATCATAACCGCAATAGTAAAGGTCCATGATGACATCAAAAAGCATCTCGGCGTCGTTGTCTGTAAGGACCTCGTCGAGATAATCTCTGATGGTGGCCAGCATCTCCTCGGTTTCGCCGTAGATAAATCTCATTTTCTGAGAGCGTTCCTTAAGAAGTCTGGTCCAATCCGCAAGATTGTTTTTTTCAAGAAGTTTCTCATGCAAGCTATCGTTCAGATCACGATTATCCTTGTAAGTCTGAAGAAAATCATGGAGAAAATCCTTTTTGTCCATAAGCCCCTCCGGGAAAGTTACATTAACCTGAATAAATCCTCGTAGGTTTCTCTTTTCCTGATAGTCTTAATGCTTCCGTCCTTGCAAACCAGCACTTCTGCCGGGCGGGGACGTGAGTTGTATGTGGAACACATTGAATATCCATAAGCTCCTGCGTCAAGAACACAGGCCAAATCGCCCTTCTTGATCTCGGGGAGCATTCTGTCTTTCGCAAGCAAATCTCCGGATTCGCAGATGTTTCCGCAAACGTTAATGGGAGAAAGATTGTCTCTTGAAACGGCCTTTCCGTCTCTCAGCACTTCTACGTCATGCCAGGAGTCGTACATGGAAGGTCTTACAAGCACATTCATTCCGATATCTGTACCGGCATATGCATGGCCATTGTTCTGTTTAACGGCGTGAACACGTCCAAGAAGGACGCAACCCTCTGCAACGCAAAATCTTCCGGGTTCGGACTTAAACAGGGGTGCATAGCCGTAATCAGCCACGAATTTGTCAAGTATTTCCTCAAGGGCCTTCTTAAAGCCTTCCATCTCGAAGGGCTTCTCGTCGTCCAGCTTGTGATAGGGGATTCCGTATCCGCCACCGAAGTCAACAAACTCCAGGTTCTTAAACTTAAGAGCGATTCGAAGGAAGTTCTGGGCCGCAGCAAGGAAAGGCTCATAGTCCATAAACAAGGAGCCTATATGCTGGTTAATTCCTGCTATTGTCAGGTTATATTTCTCAGCGATTTCAAAAATCTTATCGATATCTTCTTCAGCAACACCAAACTTGGTCTTCTTACCTGCGGTAACAACCTTCTCGTGATGGCCTGCACCAACGCCGGGATTGATTCTTACGGCGCATTTTCCGCCGGGATTAATCTCACCGAAGGTCTCAAGCTGTGAAAGAGAATCAAGGCTTGTCATAATGCCTCTGTCGATGGCATATTTCATCTCCTCTGCGCTTACGTTGTTGGGCACGAAGAAGATTCTCTCCTTGGGAAAACCTGCTGCCTCCAACATTCTGATTTCACCTTCACTCATGGCGTCGCAGTTAAGGCCTTCCTCTAAAGCGAGCTTTAAAAGATGAATGTTTGTGTTGGCTTTGATTGAATAGTTTGCTGTATAAGGATACTTGGTGATTACCTGTGAAACCGCGTGCATGCGATTACGGATAATCTCCTCGTTGTATACATAAAGAGGAGTCTTAAATTCCTCCGCAACTTTCTCCGGATTATTTCCTTTGAAAAAATCCACTGCTTCTATGTATGAGTTCATGTTACTATAATAAACCTTTCTTGTAAAATTAGAGAAGATGAGCTCTGATTTCGTCAGCGCTTAAGGGTGAGAGATATGCGGGAGCAATATCAAATACTGTCTTACATCCTGTAACTCCCTCTTTCTTAAGACGATCAAGGGCTCTTGCGTATGCAACAAGAACAAGAGATGTGAACTCAGGGTTGGAATCAAGCTTTAAGCTGTACTCGATAATTGCATTGTTCTCGTTATCCCAGCCAAGCTTACCGGAACGGAATACGAATCCGCCGTGAGGAATACCTGCATGGTCTCTCTTAAGCTCTTCCTCAGTGATGAAATGTACGGTTGTATCGTACTCATCAAAGTAGTTGGGCATGGTCTTGATTTCGTTTTCAATTTTAGCAAGATCTGCACCCTCTTCAGCCACAACGAAGCACTCTCTTGTGTGTTTCTGTCTTGTGGTAAGTGTGGGGTTCTCGCAGTTTCTAACTTTCTCCAAAGCTTCGGGAACAGGAATGGTGTACTGCTTTCCGTCCTTAACTCCTTCAATTCTTCTGATGGCATCTGAGTGACCCTGACTTACGCCCTTGCCCCAGAAGGTATAATCATTTCCCACAGGGAGAATACTGTTGGCATAGAGACGGTTAAGGGAGAACATTCCGGGATCCCATCCTGCTGAAATAAGAGCAATGTGGCCTGTCTCTTTAGCTGCCTTGTCAACATTTGCAAAGTGTGTGGGAATCTTTGCGTGTGTATCAAAGCTGTCTATTACGTTAAAGTTCTTAACATACTCGGGTGTCATCTTGGGAAGGTCTGTTGCACTTCCGCCGCAGATGATAAGAACATCTATCTTGTCTTTCCAATCATTAATGTCGTCTGCCTTCACAACGGGAACGCCTGGGGTAAGAATCTTAACAGTCTCAGGTGCTCTTCTTGTAAAAACTGCTACAAGCTCTGCATCTTTATTCTGCTTGATTGCGCATTCAACTCCGCGTCCTAAATTACCATAGCCTAAAATACCAATTTTCATTTCCTGCTCTCCTTATATATAACTTTCATAATTATATCATTCTTTTTGTATTAATAAAACATCTGAATACAATACGGCGAAGTAATACCTTGGTATTACTTCGCCGTAATAAGCATAACATAATTATTTAATTACAAGGTCTCCCCATGAATCATCGGGAACGATTGTAATGTATGTCTTACCTGTGTTGAGCTTAATGTGACCACCCTCAACAATGTTATCAAAGTAAGTGATGTTGTACTGGATTCCGTTGGAACCGTCCTTGTACCAGTTGATGGGGATTGCCTTACCGTTTGTAAGGTAGTAACCCTTATCACCTGCACCTACAACGTTGTAGATAAGATAACCGTTCTCATCAAGCTGTGAGAATGAGCAACCCTGGATGATTACGTTCTTGAAGCTTGTAATCTTGTTGCCGTCACCCTCATCAACGTGAGCCTGGTTGTATACATAGTAGTCATATGTCTTGGTTGACTCGTTGTAAACAAGCTTTGATGAGTTGTGCTTGAAAGGAAGTTGTACTGTTGTTGCAGGAATAGCATAATCCTGTGTAAGGTCTGTTTCCTTTGCGTTGAACTCAAAGTGCTGTCCGGGATAGAAGGAATTGTACTGGGTATCGTAACCTGCCTGTGCAATTCTGTCCTTAAGACCTGCATATGAGTTACCGGTTGTAGGGTTGGTGTAACCTTCGTATGTAATGTACTCTGTGAACTCAGTTTTCTTGCCGTTTGAGAAACGTGCAAAACCGCCGTTTAAGTTGTCAACATAGTCCATTGCGATGTAGTCATTGATGTAGAAAGGACCACCATCGTGGCAAAGGATTGCATTGTACTCTCCCATAAGGAAGAAGTTGGTGGGACGTGTTGAACGGATGGAACCAATCTTTTCTACTGATGCGTAATCCTTAAAGATACACATAAGACGGGTTACTCTGTCGTTCAGGGTGCTGTTCATGATCTCGTATACGATATCAGCGCTGTTAACACCAAAGTGGTTAAGTGCTGTGATTTCGTTATCGACCATAACTGCGATGGGACGCTGTGTCTCAAGATCCTTGGAAATAATTTCGTTTGTAAGTTCTGAACGATACATTCCTTCGGGAACTACTTCAGGCTCTTCCTCGGGCTCTTCAACTGTCTCTGTTACTTCGGGTGTTTCTTCTACTGTCTCCCATGTGATTCCCTCATCTTCACTAGCAGGAGCTGTAGTCTCTTCATCTTTGTTGCCGCAACCTGCCAAAAGGCAAAGGCTAAGACCCATGGCTGCAAGCAGATAAAACTTCTTACTCAAATCTCTTACCTCTCTCTTTACGCTTCGTCGCGTTTTATCTCAACTATGAGCACTGTATCCTGCTCATAAGTTCTTCCTGTTTCGCTTCTTATCATATCCACGTTGGAAATCTCTACTCGATAAAGCTCAAGAAGCTTTCCGCTGTCATCAAGAATGGATGCCAGTCCGTGGAATCCGTATGCCTTCCCGTCATGCATGCCAAGATAAAGCATAACATGACCCGGGCACAACAAAAGTGAACCGGGCTGAACGCTATTATAATCTATACCGCCAGTCGGGTCAATAGAATGTTTCTTAATTTTTCGCATATCAATGGTATCTCGGGGCAGGGTAAAACCGAAGCAATTGTACACTGCATTGACAATTCCCGAGCAGTCACTGTGACCGTATTTTCCGCCCCAGCTGAACTGGTCGCCCAGAAGTTTAAAGGCCTGGGTAACAACGTTCTTTGTTGTGTAGGGCAAGAAACCCTGATGCATATCTATATCAAGTTTGGTATTTACAAATCTAAGTCCGCCGTCGATGGTTCTTGTGGGAATACGAAGATTTCCGTCCATATCCATGGAAATCTTGGTTCCTACGTAAAGTTTCATCTTAACGCCCAGAACATCGCAGGACTTGTGTTCCGTAACTATCGCAAATCTGGGAGAAAGCAGATAATCCTCCCAAATACTTCTCTGGCATGTAGCTATACAGATTCTCTTAACCCATCCCTTATAGTTCTTGGAATGGACAAAGAGCCATTTCTTATCCTCGGAAGTGTGATAGATGAGTACCGGTTCCGCCAAGGTTAACTGAGTTCCCTGAAGCTGATCGATACATTTCTCACTGATGAAGCTTCCGTCCTCGGTTCCCGCCTTGGTGGTGGGGAAATATCGAAGATCCGCAGGGCACGCCGCAAGGCCGCAGGAAACCGTCACTTGATCGGGTATGGATTCAAGTGCCTGTGAGTCCTCAAGGTCTTTGATGTCTGCGGGAGTAACCTTCTCATCAGCCAGGTAAACCAGATCATCAAAACTCTGGCCCTTGGTAATCATCTCAACCAGCTCCGCCTTGGAAATACTGTGGGGAGCAGTAAGAAGATTCAAAAGTCCAAGGTCCTTCTCTCCTTCAAGATACTGATTATACTTTTCGATTTCGTCGAGATTCATCAGAATCGTGTCATTCAGATTCCAGAAGTCGACTGAGGTCATTTCCTGTGTTGCCGATCCGGATATCGGCGCTAAAGGATTTCTTCCGGGATATTCTGTAATCGTCATATGAGTATTTTATCGTTCTTCTCTGAAGTACGCAAGTCCGAGGGAAGCAGGGGGCTGATTCTCTCTCTTACTTCTGATTGAAGTAATTACCAGAACCACCAGTGTTACCACGTAAGGAATCATCTTATATAATTCCTTAATTTCCATATGGTCCATTCCTGTGGGAATGAACAGATAAAGAATATATAATCCGCCGAATAATATGGAAGCAAAAATACCGATGCTGGGTCTCCATATTGTAAAAATAACAAGTGCTATTGCAAGCCAGCCTCTGTCACCGAATGCATCGTTGGACCATACGCCGCAAGCGTAGTCCATTACGTAGTAAAGACCGCCAAGGCCTGCAATCATACATCCTATACAGGTTGCAAAATACTTATATCTCGTAACGTTGATACCTGCTGCATCTGCAGTTGTGGGGCTCTCTCCCACAGCTCTTAAGTGAAGGCCTACTCTGGTATGTCTGATGATTCTTGATGTAACCAGAGCGATGGCGATTGAGGCATATGCGAGGAATCCGTAGGACAAGAAGATTTTGCCAAACCATCCTAATTTATCTGCAAAGGGCAGTGCATGTGAAAAATATGCGCTGGTTTTGGAAAGGGCGATGGAAGGAACATCACTTCCGGCAAGCTTAATAAGGGAGCCGCCAAAGAAGTTACCGAATCCGATACCGAAGGTAGTCATGGCAAGACCGGTAACGTTCTGATTTGCCCTAAGTGTAACGGTCAGGAAGCAATAAATGAGTCCCATAATGAGGGAGCCTGCAAGTGAGCAAAGAAGGGGAATCGCTATGGCAAGGAAACCGTTGATTTCGCCTGACTGCTCATAGAAGAATGAACCGATAACGCCGCTTATGGCGCCAACGTACATAACGCCGGGGATACCGAGGTTAAGGTTGCCTGCCTTCTCTGTCAGTGTTTCGCCTGTACTTCCGTACAAAAGAGGAATACCCTGTACAACTGCTCTGGGTATGAAGGATACCAAATCAATCATTTATTTTGCCTCCTTTCCTGTAGCTTTCTTACGAAAGTTTACTTTATAAGTAATGAAGAATTCACATCCGATTACGAAGAAGAGAATGATACCTGTTAAGATATCCGAGAAGGAGTGGTTCAAACTGAATGCTGTTGAAATCTCTCCCGCACCTCTTCCAAGGAATACGATCAAAAGGCTTGTAAGAATCATTCCAAGGGGATTGAACTTTGCCAGCCAGGAAACCATTACCGCCGTGAAGCCCTGTCCGCCTGCGATGGTGGTTGTTACCGTGTGGTTGATGCTTCCTACAAGTAAAAGTCCCGCAAGTCCGCAAACCGCACCGGAAAGAATCATGGTTCTTACAATTACTTTCTCTACCTTGATGCCTACATATCTTGCTGTATGCTCACTCTCACCCACAACGGAAATCTCGTAGCCGTGCTTTGAGTAGTTAAGGTAGATATACATGAGAACCGTTGAAACAACGGCGATTATTATGCAAAGAAGATATTTGTTTCCAATCTCGGGAAGCCATCCGATGTTGGTGTTCTGATTGATGATACCAATCTTTCCTGAACCCTTGGGAACCTCCCAGAGGATTGTGTAGTAGGCTACCAGCTGGGTTGCAATGTAGTTCATCATCAGAGTGCAGAGGGTTTCATTTGTGTTCCATTTTGCCTTAAAGAAAGCTGGAACGAATCCCCAAAGTCCGCCGGCAAGGATACTTGAAATTACCATGCAGACAATTACTGCAGCATTGGGAAGCTTCTCTCCAAGGCAGATCATGCAGGCTGCTGCCGCAAGGGCTCCGGCAAGAACCTGTCCCTCACCTCCTACGTTCCAGAATCTCATTCTGAATGCAGGGGTTACAGCCAGTGAGATAATAAGCAAAATGCTGATGTCCTGAACCGTTATCCAGGATTTTCTGGCGGTACCGAAGGCACCTGTAACTATTGTTTTGTAAACGTCCAAAGGATTTAATCCTGTAAGGGCCGTTGTCAAAATTCCGCTTACGATAAGGGCGAGGACAATGGCTGCAAGTCTGATTGCCCAGGCTACATACCATTTGACATCACCACGTTTGACAATATGAAGAAGCGGTTCTTTTTTCTTACTGTTCATCGAATCCCTCTCCTCCTATTCTTGTCATCATCATACCTACTTTATTCTTTGTGGCGGTGCGTCCGTCAATTATTCCGCTGACCTTTCCGCCGCACATAACCAAAATTCTGTCGGATATCTCAAGTAAAACATCCAGATCCTCGCCAACATAGATAACCGCAACGCCGGCTTTCTTCTGGCGATTAATCAAATCATATATTGTATAGGAAGAATTGATATCAAGTCCTCTTACCGCATAGGCTGTAAGAAGAACCTTGGGTGCAGATGCGATTTCTCTTCCTACAAGAACCTTCTGAACGTTACCTCCGGAAAGTCTTCTTACGGGAGTGCTGATTCCGGGTGTAACCACATCCAGATCCTTAACTACCTTCTTGGCAAGCTTTCTGGGAGATTTTCTGTCGGTGAAGGGCGTGGGTCCTTTTCTGAAGGAACGAAGCATCATGTTGTCTGACATATCCATGTTTCCAACAAGGCCCATTCCAAGTCTGTCCTCGGGAACAAAGGAAAGTGTAACGCCCATTTCCTGAATCTGTCTGGGGTCCTTCTTAAGAAGTTCGTCCTTGCTTCCGTCGTCCTCTATGTAGCAGACAGAACCGCTCTCTGCAGGCTGAAGACCTGCGATTGCCTCAAGAAGTTCCTTTTGTCCGCATCCGGAAATTCCTGCGATTCCAAGAATCTCTCCTGAATTTGCGGTAAAGGAAACATCCTCAAGCTTAAGGATTCCTTCCTCGTTTCTTACCGTAAGATTCTTAACCTCAATTCTAGGCTTGGGATCTACGGGATCCGGTCTTTCTATATTTAACTCAACCGCATGTCCAACCATCATCTCGGTCATTTCCTGTGCGGTTGTTTCTTTCGTCCTTAAGTCACCCACATAGGTTCCTTTTCTAAGGACTGCAACTCTGTCTGAGATTGACAGAACCTCGTGCATCTTGTGAGTGATTATGATAATGGACTTTCCGTCCTCCTTCATGTTTCTTAAGATTGCGAAAAGTCTGTCTGTTTCCTGGGGTGTAAGAACCGCTGTGGGCTCATCCAGGATTAAGATGTCTGCGCCTCTGTAGAGAACCTTGACGATTTCAACCGTCTGCTTCTCAGAAACGGACATATCATAGACCTTCTGATCGGGGTCTACATCAAAACCATATTTACGGCAAATCTCGCGAATCTTGGCTGAAGCCTTTTTAAGATCAAGCTTTCCGTCAAGGCCGAGAACGATATTCTCCGTAGCCGTCAAAACATCAACCAGCTTAAAGTGCTGATGAACCATTCCGATTCCCAGCTCGAAAGCGTCTCTGGGAGATGCAATTACTTTTTCCTCATTATTAATAAAAATCTGTCCCTCATCCGGATAGTAAATTCCGGAGAGCATGTTCATGAGCGTAGTCTTACCGCTTCCGTTCTCACCAAGCAGTGCGAGAATCTCCCCCTTGTAAATATCAAGATTCACACTGTCGTTGGCAATGATTTCTCCAAAGCGTTTGGTAATATTCTTCATGGATACCGTTACGACTTTGTTTTCCACCTTAAATCTCCTTTTCAACCAATAAAAGCAAATACCTTATTAGACACAAATTGGGCGGCGCGAGGATTCGCACCGCCCCTGCAACTATTCTAATTCTATCACAATTCTGACTTATTAGCCGAAGTTTGTGTTAAGAAGTGTGATGCCGTCGATCTGAACATCGAAGTAAGGAGCGGAACGGAATCCGTCACCTGACTCTGCGAAGTAACCATCAACGATAACTTCGTGGTCGCCTTCGTAGTTAGCATCTGTATCAACGTCAGCCATGTAAGAATCAAGCTGTGCACCACCTACTGTGAAGGTTGTTACATCGTAAACGTGAAGCTTACCGGCAATCATGTCAGCCTTAGCTGCATCGATTGCTTCCTGTGTTCCTTCTGCTGCAGCTGTTCCAAGCTCTGTAAGAAGAACGGAATCTGTAGCGATTGTTCCTGTCCAGTCAGCGGGAATCTCTGTACCTTCCATAGCGCTCTTGATAGCGAACTCGAAGTAAGGAGCCCAGTTGATTCTGGATGAAACGATGTATGTGTTAGGGCAAGCAGCTGCTGTTGAACCGTTGTAAGAAACATCGGGAACACCTGCTGTCTCACAAGCTGTGGGAGCACCCATTGAATCTGCGTGCTGAGAAATAAGTACGCATCCGTCAGAGATAAGGTTGTTAGCGCCTTCCTTCTCTGCTGTCTCATCGTACCATGAACCTGTGAATGTAACTTCCATTGTAGCTGTAGGGCAAACGCTTCTTGCGCCAAGGAAGAATGATGTATAACCTGAAATAACCTCTGCGTATGTGAACGCACCTACGTAACCGATCTTAGCCTGATCCTCTGTGATCTCGCCGTTAGCGATCATCTCGTTGAGCTTCATGCCTGCAGCGATACCTGCAAGGTAACGACCTTCGTAGATTGATGCGAAAGCGTTGTGATAGTTTGAAAGGCCTTCTGTGTGAGCCTTAGTACCTGTAGCGTGGCAGAACTGTACTTCAGGGAATTCCTTAGCTGCCTCTATCATGTAATCCTCGTGACCGAAAGAGTCTGCGAATACTGCTACGCAGCCTGCATCAGCAAGCTCACATGCTGCATCCTGACACTCCTGACCTTCGGGAATGTTTGTCTTGAAAATAGGGGTAACTCCAAGGTTGTCGCAAGCTTCCTTAGCTGCGTTGATGAAGTTTAAGTCGTAAGTTGAGTTCTCGTCGTGAAGGAAGATGAATCCAACTTTGGTCTCTGCAGCAGCTGTATCAGCTGTAGCTTCGCTTGTCTCAGCAGTCTCAGTTGTCTCTGCTGTCTCAGTTGTGGTGTTTGCTGTAGCAGTGTTGTCTGCTCCACACGCACAAAGAGAAAATACCATGGTTGCTGCAAGTAACAATGCTGTTAACTTTTTCATTATTTTTCTCCTCTTATATATTATTGGATGTTATTTATCTGATCCCTTATGGGAAGAGATTGCTGAAATAAAAAAATGCACTGAACCGTCTTAAAGTTTCAATCGGATCAATGCATGAAAGCAAAAGCAGGCGTTAACTCCAAAAGAGATAACTGCCATTCCGATAGTCCGGTCATTTACGGTGCCGGGTAGAAACTTCAAATCCGTATCATTTGAGATATATCGAAAGACTGTATTGTGTTGTGTTCGTCCCTGAAGGATTTCTTACGAATCAAGAATATCAAATTACACAGCCAAAAACAATAGTGCAAAATGATGAATTATTGGGGTCTAAAGGTCACAGTTCCCGTCGTAGCGTCCATTCCGTCGATAATTGCAAGGGATTCAAGCTGATATCCCAGGTTTCTGATGGTTCTTCCGCCTACCTGGAAACCCTTCTCGATGGCAATACCGATACCCTCAACCTCAGCTCCCGCTTCCATTGCTATCTGGATAAGTCCCTGAAGGGCGCATCCGTTTGCAAGGAAATCGTCTATGATAAGAAGCTTGTCATCGGAAGAAAGGAACTTCTTTGAGACAATTACATTGTTAATGTTCTTATGAGTAAAGGACTCAACCTCAGCCATGTACATATCGCCGTCAAGGTTGATGCTTCTTGTTTTCTTGGCAAAAACAACAGGACAGTTGTTGAAATGTCTTGCTACCGCAACGGCGATTCCGATACCGGATGCCTCAATTGTAAGAATCTTGTTAATCTCCTTACCTTCAAAACGTCTTGCGAACTCCTCACCCATCTTGTCAAAGAGCTCCACATCAAGCTGATGGTTTAAGAAACTGTCAACCTTTAAGACATTCCCTTCCTTTACAACGCCGTCTTTAAGTATTCTTTCCTCTAAAAAATTCATGCTTCCTCCGATTACTGTCTGCTTTTTGATTCCACGAAATCAAGAAAACGTTCCATATACATTCTTTTGGGAATAACCACATTGATATCAAGCCCTTCGTGGTCAGCCACAAAAGCAACTAACTTTTCCCTAAGATTATCTGCAGAAAGAACATAATTGTCAACAATATATTCTCGATCGAACCCTGCTCTCTTAAGAAGCATTGCCGAAACCACGCCCGTTCGGTCCTTTCCTGCATTGCAAAAATACAGTACCCCCGTTGGTGCGTTCTCGATAAACTCTATTATCTTCATTAACTTATCATCCACCATCATGGAGTATGCGATGGGGACATCATCGGGAGTGGGAGGAACCTGCATTCCGACAGTTACAGGCATGTGATGGTAGTCAAAGCCTTCCTCATTCTCAAGCCTGCAGACTTTTTTCTCGCAGGATTCCGGATCTCTTAAATCCACCACTGTGGTGACATTGTTTTCCCTAAGCCAGGCCACATCCTTATCCGTAAGAAACTCCGGGAATTCGCTCCTTATGTAGCGATAGCTTCCCGGAATTACAACTCGTGTGTTAAGTGTTTTCTCAAATAAACTGCTCATGTTGCTCCTAATTAAAAATCCAGTTTCTATAAGGAATGATTCTTATGTCGACGCTGTCGGCACCTTTAAGGAAGAACGCGAAGTATCCCGCAAAGGCAACCATAATTGCTATGGTAAAGAACCATTTCATTTTCTTGTTTTCTATTTTTTGAAGAACTCCCGGGATTAAGAAAATCATGGAAGTATTAAGGTAGTATCCGATTCTTGAAACCTCGGGAATAAATGAACCGAAACAATAAAGAATCAAGGCGCCGATTTGGAGATTTAAATAAAATCTGTTGGCGTCATCATCCTTAATTGCCTTTTTATAATATAGGAAACTAAAAACTATAATGGCCGCACACTTTAAGATATTTACTATTGAAACGCTTCCGTCGTCAAACATGGAATTCTCATAGTAAGGATAAACTTTGAAAATAATAAAACGGTAGAAATCCTTAAAGAATATGAGGCTGGCGCTTAAAGCAAGAAGCCCTCCTATTGCCCATTTGTTAAGTTTCAGTCTTGCCAGAGGGTAAAGAATCAGTATCACAAGTATGGACTTGTGGAAGCACGCTCCGATAAGTACAGGAATAATAAACCTTAACCACTCTCCTCGTATTACATACTTCATTACATAAAGAGCAATAGCCAAAGCGAAATAATATCTTACGGTGTTAAGGCTTAAAAAGTAATAGCTTCCGGTACAAAGCAAATAAACAGAGATGCCAAACCACATGCTCTGCTCATACATTGACTTTACAAAGAGATAAACCGTGGCAAATGAGAAGATTCCGAGAATCAATAAATAGCACTCGTTATTCTTTGTCAGGAACTGGCACACTTTTACAAGCCAGTTGAAACCGAATTCGGTGGCCACATGTCTTCCCGCAGCTATTTTTAAAAGGTAATCCCTGTATACCCAGTAGTCATTTCCAACTGCAATTCTGCATGCACTCACTCCAAACAAAAGAATGAAGACCATAAATACAAATCCAAGGTTGAAAGCCTTCTGTCTGGAAAAATCATAAGCCGCTCCATCTGCGCCCGAAAGAACAATTCTTCCCGATGTGGCTACAAAGAATCCGAGAACGGTTACGATTATTGTTAAGGAAATATATACACCCATTAACTAACCCTCTCTTTCTCGGTCCTTCCCTGCTTAATTCCGGACTTCATTATTTTATATGCTTCATTAAAACTCATTTCGCTGAGAAGAGTATTTGAATGAGCTTTAAGAAATCTTACTGCAAAGGGCTTCGCCATTATTCCGTAAAGGAAAGCGTAAAGCACTCCTCTGTCAAAAAAGTATTTCTCGTTATATCCTTTAAACCATGTGGACTCGGATGAATCCTCTTTTCCAAGGTATCCCATGGCCTTATAAATCTTTAATCCCTTCTTCAAAAGATCAAAAATAAAGAGGCTGTCCTCTCCTGCAGAGTACTTTGCTCCTCCGCCGAAAAGTAATGAAAACTTAATTCCAGATTTAATTAATGCTTCTTTTTTTATTGCAAAACTTACGGCTCCATATCGTCCGCTGTTAAAGAAATGCACTCTTTTTCTGTCGGTGTTTTCAAAGGTTTTCCGGGATTCATCTATGCCTATATTAAATACCAGCATGTCTGCGTTAGGATTGAGATTAAACTCCTCCTCTATTACAGACTCATAGTCATCGTTATAGACAATGTCCTGATCCGAGAAAAGAAGTATGTCTCCCTTTGAATTTTCAATGGCTGCGTTTCGGCTTATTCCAACCCCGCGGTCAGTCATTGATAAAACACGAACAGTGTGACCGTTTCGGCTGAATTCTTCCATGCCGTTCTTGTCACACTGGTTAACGATTAAGCAATCGGTTCTGATATTCATTTTTTCTGCCAGCTCTTCGGGATTCTTCAAAAGAGCCGCCACCAGAACTTCTATCTTCATTTCTATTTCCTCTTTAGGGCTGTAGCATAGTAAGCCTTGTAGAGTTTCTCATCTGTGTCAAAAAGAACCATTTCTTTGACAGTTTTATTTTCATTTTTAAGGTCTGAAAGCATCTTTTCAATAACGGTTGTATTTTTATCTCCGCTTTTTACATATAAAGTCTCGGACGCTTCATCAAAATATACGCTTTCATCCTTTTCTGACTCACCCTTAGCAGCATGAATTCCAAATCTTCTTGTAAGCTCTATGGGAAGATATACGGATTTATCAAGGATGGTGAAAATATACATTACAAATAATGTTATAAAGAAAGCTACAACCGCTCCTAAAATTGCTGCAGGAATGGTTCTGTTATCAAGAGCTTTCTTTACTGCCTCTTCGGCACTTGTAATTACTCTTATTTCATCTATCTCTCTTTGAGCTTCACCAAATCTCTTGAAGGCTTCAGGAAGAGCGTTGGTTATTGCCATGGTCTTAAAAGCCTCTTCGGTTACCACGGTGGCATGTACCACTCTTACATCTGTAAGAAGTGTTGTTCTTAAGGCCTCATTAATTTCATCTGTGCTAAGTTCACATCCGGCCTCCCAGGCTTTCTCCTTTATTGTGTCCACAAAAAGATCCGTCCTTGCCAGGCTCTCCCAGGTGTTCTGATTATAGAAGGTATACTGCTGCTCGTAGGTTATGGCATCCTTATACTCCACATAGTATTCAGTCTCTGTCACATATGTGGCAGGGGTAAATGCTATCTGAGTCAAATAATAAATGCCCGCAAAAAGGGCAGCTCCCGCCAGAATACAGGTCGGGAGTATCCACCATTTGCGAAGCATTCTAAGTGCACATAATCTTAAATCCAAAGGTTCTTTGCCGTACCTTATTTCCATTTACTGTCCCTCATCATAGTTTTTCTCTGCAGTAATCTGATTGGATTCGATTCCCTCCGTGCTGTCAGGAGTCGCAAGAATCTTCAAGGTTAAAAGCAAGAGTCTTAAGTCTAATAATACGGAGTAATTATCGATATAAAATAAATCTAGTTTTAATTTATCGTAGGGTGTTGTATTGTACTTACCATATACCTGAGCGTATCCTGCAAGGCCTGCTCTGACTCTTGTACGAAGAATAAACTCCGGCATTGTCTCCAGATACTGAGCGATAATCTCAGGTCTTTCGGGTCTGGGTCCTATGAAGGACATGTCGCCTTTAATAATATTGAAAAGCTGAGGCAATTCATCAAATCTGATGGCTCTTATTACTTTTCCGACAGGAGTAATTCTGGAGTCACCCTTTGATGCAAGTCTTGCCACTCCATCCTTCTCGGCATCGATTCGCATACTTCTGAATTTAAGGATTTTAAATTCCCTCATATCTTTTGTACAGCGAATCTGTTTATAAAGAATCGGGCCACCGTCATAAAGTTTAACAGCAAGAGCTGTAAGGATCATGATAGGGATTCCGGGAATCAGAGCAATGAACGCAATGATTAAATCAATTGCTCTCTTCATGAATCTCTGCTCGATCTTAAGGTCGTATTCTCTGGTAAGAAGCACCGGTGTATCGAATAAATGTAGCTGCTCGGAACCTCTTAAAATAACATCCGATATTTTAGGCATGGTATATATTCTGATTTTCTTACCGTAACAGAATTTAAGGAGGTTGTTACGAGGTGATGCGGGAACATCCCATATGATAATTCCGTCATATTTTCCGGGTTCAAGAATTTCTGCCTTAATGGCTTCCATTCCCTCGGAAATATTCATGGACTTTGTAATCGTATATTTATCTTTTCTTGAACCAAACTTTTTAAGGATATCCTCAATGGGTCTTTCAGCACTGACCAAAAGAAGTTTTCTCGGTCTGAATAACTTTGAAAGGATCAACTGCATAATGATAACCCAGGCTGAAGAGCAGATGATCTGGTATGCGGTCATCACAAGAAATCTGTATGCAGGAAGAGGCTTCATGCACATAAGTGATATCTGCGCATATGTAATAAGGTTTGTTATGACTGTCGCAAAAATAATTGAAACAACAATCTCTGAGCTCTTATAGTAATTCAGCTTTGTTGCACCATAAGTAAAACAGAAGCCCAGAATCAGGGCACCGTATACACCAAGGACAATGATATGTCCTCTTGAATAGAAGTTTAAGCTCTCCTTTACCCATCTGGGGAAAAGCTCAGTGAACCAATAGTGTTCATACCACAACCATTCAATGAGAACACTTATACCGGTAAGCAAGAGTGTTATTGCTCTTTTTAAAGACGGTGAATTTTTCATTTTCTCTCTCCCTAAACCCTGCGTGCAACCGCGTTATATCCCCAAAACACAAAATAATAACAACTCTTTATTAATGATAGCCCTTCTACTTTTCTGTATAAATTCCAAATTCTCCTGACAGCCTCCAGCTTGTTGGATGAAAGAGATTTCCCCGCTCTCCTGTAAATAACCAGATTCTCATCCAGGCCGTAGGCTGTGACACCGCTTCTTAAAATTCTCCACCAAAGAGCGGTGTCCTCGCTTTTGACTTTCGGCATCATAAGCTCTTCTTTGGTAAGTTTATCAAGATCAAAGAGCACCGTTGATGTAAAAATCGTAGTGTTCTTCAATGCTTCCTTGTAAGTTAATGTTTTGGGCGGATGAACAATCTTGCCGTTCCCAACTCCAAACTCATCTGCAAATTCATATCCTGTAAAGGCGAAAGCCCCATCATTTTCGGTTAAATAAAATAACTCATGTTCCAGTTTTTCAGGTGCCCAAAGGTCGTCTGCATCCAAAAATGCAAGAAATCTTCCATCAGAATGGGTGGTTCCCAGGTTTCTCGCCTCTGCAGCCCCTACTCCCAAGGTGTGAAATGCAAGAATTCTGTCATTGTCCTTCGCCAGCCCATCTATAACAGAGCCACTGTTATCTTTAGACCCGTCATCCACCAGAATAAGCTGCCAGTTTGTATAGGTCTGGTTCTTAATACTATCCACTGCAGGGATTATGAACTTCTCGGCATTGTGAACGGGAATCACAATGCTAACCATTCCAAAATCTTTCTCCATCCGGTTTTGCCTCTTATCCCAGGTGATAAATTACGTAGTGTCTGGTTTCGCTGAAACGGCTGTATTTATACTTTCTGCTTGAAAACTCGGCAGGATACTGCATATCCTCACCGTAGCTTAAATTCTCTTTGTCAAAAACAAGGTAGGTAGCCCCAACCTTAAGAAGGTTCTTAATAAGGCCTGAGGTGTAGGCAGGCAAAGGCTCTTCCATTTTCTCTGCAATATCCCTTGCCTCTTCGGTAATGGGCTCGTAGAAAGCGTAATCAAGATCCACTTCCCACAGATCTCTTCCGTATGCAAGGCCGATTCGTCCGTCATAGATTCTTGCTCTCTCCATAAGTTCTCTGGGGGCTGCCATGACAATCTTTCTTGAGCCTTCTGCTCCTGCGGGGCCTGCGTCCTCTATTATTATATCGTAAACTTCGTTAAACTCTTCGTCGTACTCCATGGCATTATCAATTCCGCAAAGATAGGTCTGTCCGTCCTTATCAAAGGACATCCATCCGCAAAGGAAAATGATAATACAAATAATGGGCATAAGGAAACGCTTCCTTGCATCGTTGGGAATAACCTCTTTAATCTCCGCAACGGCATAAGCAGGAATAACCAGCATAGGAAGAAGCCACATGGTCTCATCATAGCCATAAAAGCCCTGGAACAAAAGAACAATCAGCATGTTTGTAACAGGGAAAAGCACAAATCCCGCACTGACTATTCCATACTCCAGAAGGTCCTTTCCGGAATGCCTTATGGTGTACAAGTATAAAATTGTAACAAGTAAAATCGCCAGATACATATATTATACCTTACCGGGCTGTTCTTTTCCCCGCCCGGGTGTGTTTCTGATAACTTTTCTAAGGAGCATCGCAATAAGGAAGAATACTACTACGAGTACTCCGAATCCCACTCCGTATGTTGTCCAAACGCTGAAGGCTTCACAGGCAATGCACACTGCTGCGATACCCCATTTTCTCCTTAAGCATGCCGAGAAAAGATAGGGGAGAATTACGCAGGCCAAAAATGCATAACCGGTAAATCCCTGATATATCAAAAGGAATGAGGGAGACTTAAGGGAAATATCTCCCACAAGAATCATGAATGAAAAAATACCTGTAAAGGTAAGTCTCTTCTCAGTATTATCCGGATAAATGAAAGATCCTATTCTGTGAAGAGCAAGGAAATACAGGAAGGCCACGAAGCAGGGGAACGCCTGAAGAACAAATGCTGTTGCAGGCAATCCGAAGGTCTTAATGAAAAATCCCATAAGAATGGGAAGAGTAAGAATCTGCTGCCTTATGGGCATTCCATTCTCAATGAAATCACCAGTAAGGGAATTGAATTTATAGATTGTGTCTGTGGAGAGACAGGTGTTTATTGTCTCCAAAGTGAAATCTCCTTCAAGAATCGAAGAAGACAAGAGTATTCTTGTAAGGACTCCAATAAATACAAAGGCAATAATCATAATACCAAGGACGTTTCCGCCTCTGGATATGGCCTTAACATGGTCTCTGTAGTTTTTCTTCTGCTGCTTTAAGCTGAATCTGTTTAATGCCACAGATGTTACTATTCCTGCAACAGACATGGCAAGTGACGCCACAAGTAAAGTACTGCAATACCAGGTAAAGGAATAGTTTAGAAGAATAGCAGCCAGCTGTGTAAATCCGGATACAACAACAAGGGTCAGAATTCCGCAGAGGTAATAATCTGCAAGGTTCTGTCCCTCAGTATCCAATATGGCTCTCACAAACATGCCCATACATATGGGCACCAAGGCAATAAATAAAACAAATACTACTTCCATTTATTTCCGCCTATTTATTCTTCTTAAGAATGAGATAATCCTCATTCTCAAATACCGGTTTATAGTTATTGTCGATTAAATCGGAATTGGCTTCGTAAATATCTTCATATTTTTTCTCCAGCCAATCGCTTCTTAAATTATCTTCATGTTTTGTGAACAGCAAATAGGCTGCTTCCTCGGGTATCATATCGCCCTGAAGCATCATATTTACGCCCATTCCGGCCTTTATGGAGGTCAAAACCTTAGGTTCCAAGGTGAAAACTACCACGGTGGAATCCCAGGGATTGTCGGAGTCAGAAAGTTCAAACACTTCATCAAAGTCTGAAGCCAGGTTATCCCACTCTTCTTTAACCTCAGAGTTCATAACTCTTTCAGGTCCCACATAGTCCCCTATATTAAAGGGAATAAAGAGTGCTCCCATAGCAAAAAGCGCCGCCGTTCCAATGAATAAAGGCTTATTATCGGTCAAAGCTATGAGATATAAAACAAAGAGAACCACAATGCAGTTGCTTCTGAAAAATGTATTGGGATCCAGAGAATACATGGTGATAAATGCACCTGTAAAAATCACCAGTGAAGCAATCCCACCTATGAAGGCTGCCTTGTCGTAGCTTCCCTTTTCGGATTTTATGATTCCTATAATGCAAATGATAAAGATCCCTGCCACAAGGGCGGTAAACCAGGTCAAAAGGCCGTGACAAGCACCGTATCTTGCCAGGTTAAACCAGTCTGTAAGGCCTTCCTTAACAAGGCTTACGGCCGCTTTAACAGTCCCCAAAATGTCTCCTGATTTTAAAGCATCCAGAAGTCTCTCGGGCTTATATGTGTTGTAGTTACTGGATATAAGGTGAAGAAGATAATAGCTTCCTCCGCCCACAACTACGGTAGCCAAAAATGCGACGATGGTTTTTATGAGAACCTTCTGTTTTTTCAAAACAGCAAAAATATAAATGGGCACCGCGAAAACATAGAATATGTAAATCTGTACCAGGAAAATCAAATATAAGGGTACAATCACATAGGCAAAAACAGGTCCGACTTCTCCTTCCTTCGCCGAAAGGAGCCTGTAGATGCAGGCTGCCAGCACCATAACAAGGGCGTACCTTAGGGGCTCTGACATCTGGGTTCCCGCATAAAGGATTACCGGGGTGGAGAAGGCACTGAGAATTAAAAGTCTTATTTTGGCCTTCATATCGGGCTTTGCAATTAAGATAAACAAAGCGTTTCCAAGGGTCATAAACACCAGGTTTGCTGCCCAGATGGTGTGATAATTAAGGCCAAACATTTTGGCAAAAACCGCATAGGGGAAAATAATGGCGGGACTCCAGCCGCTGCCTGTTCCAAGAATGGCGTGGCCTCCGTTAAAGCCGTAATATCCTATGGGGTTTCCGAAGGCGCCATGGGCTCCGGGAGTAATCCAGGTCTTGATGAGGGCATAGTAAACCGCCTCGTCGTTCCACATGGGCACGGAAAGTCCGCTTTTATATTTGCAAAAACTAAATAAGGCTATCACCCCTGCCTGGATAGCAGGCAGGAGGATAACCAATATGGCAATTATTATTCCTGATTTGGATTTTCTGTCGATGGAATTCTCCATAGATTACAGTTCTTCCTTTATGATGTAGATGGGGCGGTTTTTGACCTCAAGATAGGTCCTTGAAAGGTACTGCCCCATAATTCCCAGGCAAAGGAGCTGAACGCCGCTTATAAGGGAAATAATGCAGACCAAAGACGGCCAACCGCTGGTGGGGTCTCCGAATATTACCTTCCTGATAATTGTGAAGATAATTAAGAGGAATGCCAGGACGCAGAAGATTACACCCATAATGGAGGCAAAGTTAAGAGGCGCCGTGGAGAATGCTGTGATGCCTTCGATGGAGTACTTGCAAAGTCCCCAGAAGCTCCACTTGGTTTCGCCCTTCACTCTCTCGACATTCTCGAATTCAACCCACTTGGTTTCGAATCCTACCCAGCCGAAAATTCCTTTTGTGAAGCGGTTGTATTCGGTAAGTTCCAAAACAGCGTCAACCATGACTCTGGACATAAGTCTGAAGTCTCTGGCACCGTCGACGATTTCAGTCTTGGAAACCTTCTTCATAAACTTGTAGAAACGTCTTGCGAAGAATGAGCGGATCAGGGGCTCTCCCTTTCTGCTAACTCTTCTTGTGGCAACGGAATCATAGCCTTCCTTGATGTACTCAAACATCTCGGGAATAAGTGAAGGGGGATCCTGAAGATCCGCATCCATAATGGCTACGTAGTCGCCCTTGGACTTTCTTAAGCCCGCATACATTGCAGCTTCTTTTCCGAAGTTTCTGGAGAAGGATAAAAGACGAACTCTCTCGTCCTTGGTGCGAAGTTCCTTAACCTTTGAAGCCGTGTTGTCCTTGGAGCCGTCATCCACATATATAATTTCAAAATCTATTCCCTCTTTGTCGAAGAAATCCTTGTTCTTAAGGAACTCCTCGTAAAAGTAGGGAACATTCTCTTCTTCGTTATAGCAAGGTACTATTACGCTTAATAAGCTCATATTTCCTCCGGATCAGAGATACTTTTCCATTCCTTCCGCCTCAAGCTTTTCAACTATCTTACGGACATCCTGGACTCTTTCTTTGGGGCAAACCAGAACGGCATCGTCGGTTTCCACCATAACCAGTCCTTCTACTCCGATTGCGGCAATAAGGCGCTTATCGGAATATGTTACACAGTTCTTTGCATCAATGAGAACGCTGTTTCCTCTGCTGACATTGCCGTTCTCGTCACTCTCAAGAAGAATGGGCAGGGTATCGAAGCTTCCGATATCATTCCAGCCAAAATCTCCCTCGAGCATGTATACGTTATCCGCTCTCTCCATGATTCCGTAGTCGATGGAAATCTTGGGGATAGCGGGATAAATCTCTTTGATTACGTCATTCTCTTTGGGCGTATTCATTGCCTCGCCGATTCCTTCAAGGCAATTATAAATATCGGGAAGGAGCTTCTTAAAGTAATCAAGAATTACTGAAGCCTTCCACACGAACATTCCGCTGTTCCAGGCAAAACCACCATCTTCTAAATACTTCTTGGCGGTTTCCAGATTGGGCTTCTCCACAAACTCAGAAACCTTGCGGTAAACCTTTCCCGAAATCTCTTCGCTCTTAATGTAACCGTATCCGGTTGAAGGGAAGGTGGGGCGAAGGCCAATGGTTACAAGACCATCTGTCTTCTCTGCGGTATCAATGGCATTTCTAAGGACTTCCCTGTAGGCCTCCACATCCTTAATGAAGTGGTCGGATGCGAGGATGCACATGATTCCGTCGCCGTATTTTCTGATGATTTCCATGGCTGCGTAGCCGATGCAGGCTGCAGTGTTTCTGGCTGCGGGCTCAGCGAGAATGTGCTTCTCATCCACCCTGCCTTTCATGGAATCAAGAGTAATCTTTGCATGTCTCTCGCCTGTTACGACTAAAACGTCTCCGGGTTCAACAATGCCTTCAAGTCTGTCAAAGGTCTCGTTAACCATGATGTCGTTGCCGCTTAAGTTGAGAAACTGTTTGGGTAATTGTCTGCGGCTTAAGGGCCAGAATCTGGTTCCTCCTCCGCCGGCCATAATCACGCCGTATGTTTTCATAGTCTGGCATTCTCCACGTTTTCTTTGAACCACTCGTAAGCCAGCTTAACGCCCTCTTCAAGGTCTACTTTGTGTTTGAATCCAAGGTTATGAAGCTTGGTTACATCGCAGAGCTTTCTGGGTGTTCCGTCAGGCATTTCGCTGTTCCAAACTATTTCGCCTGTGTAGCCTACCGTCTTCTTAACAAGCTCGGCAAGTTCTTTAATTGTTACTTCCACACCGGTTCCGATATTTACATGCTGCTCGCCGTCGTAGTTCTCAAGAAGGAATACGCAGGCATCAGCCATATCATCAACATATAAGAATTCTCTCAAAGGAGAACCCGTTCCCCAAAGCTCGACACTGGGAGCATTGTTGATCTTGGCGTCATGGAACTTTCTGATCATGGCAGGCATAACATGTGAGCCTGAAAGATCGTAGTTGTCATGAGGTCCGTAAAGGTTTGTGGGCATGCAGCTTATAAAGTCATCGCCGTACTGTCTCTTAAAGTACTTGCACATCTGCATTCCGGAAATCTTCGCGATGGCATAAGCCTCGTTGGTCTGCTCAAGGGGACCTGTCAAAAGAGCATCCTCTGTAATGGGCTGAGGAGCCATTCTGGGATATATGCATGTGCTTCCGAGGAAAAGGAGTTTCTTAACCTTCAAATCGTGAGCACATTTAATTACGTTACACTGAATCTGCATGTTCTCGTATGCGAACTCTGCAGGGGTTGTATTGTTGGCGTTGATTCCGCCAACCTTTGCAGCTGCAAGAACAACCACATCGGGCTTCTCAGTCTCGAAGAAGTCTCTCACTGCCTGCTGGTTGGTAAGGTCCAGTTCCTTATGGGTTCTTCCGATTACATTGGAGTAACCCTGCCTTTCAAGGGAGCGCACAATGGCACTGCCCACAAGTCCTCTGTGACCTGCCACATATATTTTGTCATTTTTAGAAATCTTTGACATAGTTATTACCTTCGATTAATCGTTATTCTTCTTATATTCCTCACAGGACATTCCTGCAATTGCTCTCATGTCTGCATCCATCATCATGGCTACAAGACCCTTGAAGTCTGTATCTCTCTTCCATCCAAGCTCGGTCTCAGCCTTTGTGGGATCACCCCAGAGGAACTCAACCTCAGCGGGACGATAGAACTCAGGGTTAACATCCACAAGGAGCTTTCCTGTTCTTGCGTCATAACCCTTCTCGTTTACGCCTTCGCCTTCCCAGCGAATGTCGATTCCAAGCTCGCCAAAAGCAGCCTCAACAAATTCACGAACGGTGTGAGTCTCGTTTGTTGCGAGAACATAGTCACCTGGAGTGTCCTTCTGAAGCATGAGCCACATACCCTTTACATAGTCGCCGGCAAAGCCCCAGTCTCTCTTGGCATTCATGTTTCCGAGAGAAAGCTTGTCCTGCTTGCCTGAAAGGATATTTGCGATAGCGAGTGTTATTTTACGTGTTACGAAGTTCTCTCCTCTTCTGGGAGATTCGTGGTTAAAGAGAATTCCGTTACATGTGAAAAGATTGTAGGATTCTCTGTAGTTTACGGTAATCCAATATGAGTAAAGCTTAGCTACACCGTAAGGGCTCTTGGGATAGAAGGGTGTCTTCTCGGACTGAGGAGCAGTCTCAGGAATACCACCAAATAACTCTGAAGTGGATGCCTGGTAAAATCTGCAATTTCCTCCGTTAACCCTGATGGCCTCAAGAAGCTTAAGGGTGCTGATTCCTGTTGCGTCTGCGGTGTACTCCGGAACTTCAAAAGAAATGCCTACATGGGACTGTGCGGCAAGGTTATAAACCTCTGTGGGCTTAATCTCTGCAATAAGTCTCATAAGACAGCTGGAATCGGTTGTGTCCGCATAATGCAGGAAGAATTTAACATTGTTGTAATTTGAAGCAATGATGTGATCTATTCTTGCAGTATTGGATATACTGTGACGTCTGATAAGGCCATGTACCTCATATCCTTTTGAAAGCAGAAACTCTGCGAGATATGAACCGTCCTGACCTGTTATTCCTGTAATTAAAGCTACGTTATTCATAGATACCTCCGATTGCGGGATAGCGTTTTCCCATACGACATAAGTATACTTGTTTTTCCTAAACATTTCCACTATAATAACTAAGGTTAAAAAAACGGTGCATCATTTTAGAAAGTGTGATTTTACATGAAAGTATGGCAAGCATTGCTGGATAACAGAATCCTCCTGGCTGCCGTTATAGGCTGGACAGTTGCCCAGGTTGCCAAGACGGTTATTCACATCATTACCAGCAAATCCTTCACGCCGGAGCGCCTTGTGGGAGGCGGCGGAATGCCCAGTTCCCATTCAGCTACAGTTTGTGCGCTCTCTGCCGCAACTTTCATCAAATGCGGGTTCGCCAGCACAGAGTTTGCTTTGGCCTTCATATTCAGCTTCATCGTAATGTACGATGCAATGGGAGTTCGAAGAGAGACCGGCAACCAAGCGAAGGTAATTAACGAGTTAAGAGACCTTTTCCTCGAGATGAAAAGTTTCGCAGACATTCCCCCGGAAGAAAGGCTTAAAGAGTTGATTGGGCACACACCTCTTCAGGTTCTTATCGGAGCGGTACTCGGCGTCGGAATCGGAATCGCAATTATGTATGCGTTCTAATTTCAAACATTACAAAAGGGACATCAGACGATGTCCCTTTTTGTTACTCATTTATTCAAACTTGGGTTCCGTACCCTCCTGGATAACGGCTATGTAGGTCTTACCCGTATTGATTTCTATCTCGTTGCCCTTTAAGTCATAGAACTTGGTGGGGCCGTAGTCACTGGTCTTCTCCCAGCGAACAGGAATGTATTTTCCCTCGGTTACATAGTAGCCAAATCTTGTAACATCGTGCATCTGGAAAGCAAGATACTTGTCATCTCTCTTCTCCCAGTAGCAGGTCTGAATGAGAATGTTCTTGAAGGTAAGCTGCTCACCTGTTGCCGCATCAATCTGCTTCTCGCCGTGAAGGTACTTATAGTAAAGTCCGTCGGACTCGTTGTACTCAAGATATGACTTGGAAGCAGGATAGCAATCTGCAAGGTCCACAGTCTTGGCACTCTTCGCACCCTCTGCGTCGGAAAGAGTGTTAACACCCTTTGCAAATACGAAGTGCTCAGGCTCATACTTGTCAACGCGATGAGTCTTAGGATAGTTAAGGTCCTTCATAGCACTTAAAATCGACTCGCCGCTTACATATGCATTGTGAGGTGAAGCCTTGTCCTTGGAACGGAAGAATGCTCCCGAACCGGGTGCTGTTGTCTCGGCTGTTCCGTCTGAGTAAGTTCCGGAAATGTTCTGGATATCACCCTGCTTGATTCTGTCTCTCATGTAGAAAACGCCACCGAAGTGAACTACAATGGCATCCCACTCTGTGGAGATATAAAGATAGTAGTCACGACAGCTTCTGACGTTACCTATTCTCTCAAGGCCTTCCCAGTCATTGATTATTGCCATCTGTCTGGAGACGCCGCCCTCCTCCATGCACTCATAAAGAATCTCGGCATTGCCGATTCCGTACTGAGGCTGAGCTGCAGCATCTGTAGGCATCATAACAGCGATGGGTCTTGCATCTGCAAGTTCTTCGCTGATCCACTCGTTGGTAAGTTTACTTCTGACCATTCCCTCTGCGGGAGGAACATCAACAAATTCCTCTTCGGGTTTAGTCTCCTCTTCTGTTACTGTCTCACTTGAACTTGTTTCACCGTCCACATTGGTGATAACAGGTGACTCATATGTATCATTGCCGCATCCGGCAAACAGCCCCATTACAAGGGTTGCAGCCAATAGCAGAGGCAATATGCGCTTCATTGGTACCACTCCTCGCTTTCAAATATAAAACAAACTTTGCTCACGCCAATACAGTATATCACATTTTATACCGTTTTAGTAGTTTTCTTTCATATATACGGCGATTGCTTCTCTCCAGTCTGCAAAAGTGTATCCGCTTGTATTTCTGAACATCATGTTATCGAGAACAGAGTAAGCCGGTCTTGCAGCGGCGGCACCATATTCTGCGGTTGATATTTTATTCACTCTGGTCTTTACTCCTGCCAGACGGAAGAATTCCTCGGTGAAGTCTGCCCAGTTGGTCTGGCCTTCACAGGTGGCATGGAATAAACCGTAGTTATCTGTAAGAAGAAGGGAATCGATTGCTTTGGCAAGTTCGGCGGCACTTGTGGGTGAGCCGAACTGGTCGTTTACGACTCTTACCTCATCATTCTTCTCTGCCACATTCATAAGGGTTCTTACGAAGTTCTTGCCGTCTCCGTAAAGCCAGGCTGTTCTTAAGATGAACCACTTGTCGGCAAAACTCTTTGTGTATTCTTCTCCGGCGAGTTTGGTTCTGCCATAAGCACTGACAGGTCCTGTGGGAGCCATTTCGTTAAGAGGCTCCGGGGATGTTCCGGGGAAAACATAATCGGTGGAAATCTGAATCATCTTTGCCCCGTTTTCTGTTGCCGCAATGCTTAAGTTTCTGGGGCCCATGGCATTGATTCTGAATGCCAGTTCCTCCTGGGTCTCACACGCATCTACCGCGGTGTGAGCAGCGCAGTTAACAATTGCGTAGGGCTTAACCTCAGAAGCGAATTTAAGAACATTTTCAATCTTTGTAATGTCCAGTTCCGCAACGTCGGTGTTAACAAGCTCCAGATCCGTACGAGCTGCCCATAGTGTATTTAATGCTTTACCCAGCTGTCCGTTACAGCCTGTAATCAAAATCTTCTTCATCAAAAGTTCTCCTTATTTGTCTCCCAAATGCAAACGGTTGATAGCTGAGAATATAGCTCTTACGGAAGCTCTTGTAATGTTGGAGCTTACGCCTACACCGTATGTAACTGCATTGTTCTCCACATCTAAAAGGTGGATGTAAGCAGCAGCCTGAGAGTTTGATCCACTCTGCAATGCATGCTCTTCGTAGTCAAGGATCTTGATATCCACACCAAGAACTTCTTTAAGTCCTCTCTTAACAGCATCTACAGGACCGTTACCCACTGCAGTGAATTCCTTCTCTACATCGTGGTCTGTGTAGATAACATTGACCTGAGTATCGAAGCTTGTCTCTGTCTCGCCGCCAAGGTCCACAACATTGAGCTTGCGGAAGTGGATAGGCTCCTTGGCATCCAGGTACTCTGTTCTGAAGGCATCCATGATCTGATCGGGAGAAACCTCACCCTGCTTCTCGGAAATCTTCTGGATAACATTTGCGAATTCCTTGTGCATTCCTTTGGGAAGCTTGAATCCGAAATATGTATCCATAACAAAGGCAACGCCGCCCTTTCCGGACTGGGAGTTGATTCGTACGATGGGCTCGTACTCTCTTCCGATGTCGGCGGGATCGATGGGAAGGTAAGGAACCTGCCAGATGTCTCCGCCTCTCTCCTTCATAGCCTTTACGCCCTTGTTGATAGCATCCTGGTGCGAACCGGAGAATGCGGTAAATACAAGTTTACCTGCGTAAGGGTGTCTGGGATGGATGGGTATCTTAACACATCTTTCGTATATTTCGATTATGTCATTGATATGATCAATTTCAAGTTCGGGATTGATTCCCTGGGAGAACATGTTGTATGCGATGTTCAAAATATCAACGTTACCGGTACGCTCACCGTTACCAAACAATGTTCCCTCAACTCGATCTGCACCTGCAAGCATTGCAAGCTCTGCACTGGCCACGCCTGTACCTCTGTCATTATGAGGATGAACGCTTAAGATGATGGATTCACGGTTCTCGAAATGATTGCTCATCCATTCAATCTCATCGGCATAAACGTTAGGAGTGTTGGTCTCCACTGTGGAAGGAAGGTTGATGATAATGGGATTCTCCTTTGTGGGGCCCCATTCCTTCTGAACAGCACTGCAAATTTCCAAAGCAAAATCAAGCTCTGTTCCTGTAAAGCTCTCGGGAGAATACTCAAGGATAATCTTTCCGGGGAACTTCGCAGCTCTCTCCTTAACCATCCTTGTACCCTTGATGGCAATGTCGATAATCTCAGGTTTGTCCATATTGAAAACAACATCTCTCTGAAGAGTTGATGTGGAGTTATAAATGTGAACAATAGCCTGCTTACAGCCTTCAATGGCCTCAAAAGTTCTCTCAACCTGCTCTTCTCTGCACTGGGTGAGAACCTGTACACATACATCATCGGGAATCAGTTTTCTGTCCACAAGCTGTCTTAAGAAATCAAATTCAATCTGGCTTGCTGCGGGGAAACCTATCTCAATTTCCTTGAATCCAAGTTTTATTAAGAACTGGAAAAATTCTATTTTCTCCTCTACAACCATGGGGTCGATTAGCGCCTGGTTTCCGTCTCTAAGATCAACGCTGCACCAGATGGGTGCTTTCTCGATTTCCTTGTTAGGCCACTGTCTCTGCGGGTAATCAACCACAGGGTTCTTACGATACCTCTTGTAATTCAACATAATACTATCCCTCTCTTCATTAAATGTAAAAAGACCTGTCCCAATAATCGAGACAGGTCCAACAATCGTTATATTATTCGCCGAGACCGCTCTCGATTGCTTCGATAAGGGTCTTCAATGCTTCCTCTTCATCCTCACCGTCGCAACAGAATTCAACTTCGTCTCCGCATTTAACACAAGCTCCAAGTACGCTCAAAACGCTTTTGGCATTAGCCGTATTGTCTCTGAAAGTAAATGTAATTAAAGACTTGAACTGCATAGCTTCCTTACATAGGATGCCTGCGGGTCTTAGGTGTAGGCCTGTAGGGTTTTTAATAACTACTTTCTGAGTTACCATTGTAATTCCTCCGCGTATAGTGAAGCGTCCTGTTCGGCACGCATATTTAATATAGCATCAATTATTATAAATAACAAGTACTAATTACTCGGTTTTCTTAAGAGTAATGGTGGCTTTCGGCTGTTCTGATTCGGATGAAAGAGTAACCCCTTCGGGAAGGTCAAGTGACACGGGAACTTCATATGTGCCCTCGGCCCATTCACTCATTTCAAGGCTCTTTAACGCCGCATCCACATCAATCACTCCGGTGAGTGTTCCGGCAGTGATAACACTTACATTTTCTTCAAGGCCGGATAGCTTAATTGCATCGGCGTTGACAATCTTATCAATGACTACGTTGTAGTCTTTAATCTCCTTGGACAATGACACATTGTCTCTGTAGAGAAGCACATTCTTTAAGGTGGCAGGTTCAATGTGAACAATTACGGAAACCTTGCCGTTAAAGTCTTCATCAGCCAGTGATACTCCGGCGGGCAGGTAATCTTCAACGTCGATTGAGATGTTCATATCAGTACGCTGTCCCGTAACATTGATTTCCTCTGCAGGAATATCAATTCTTGAAAGGTTCTTAAGTACGGAAGCGCTTCCCGCAACAGTAACAAGTGAAGGATTACTCTCAATGGTTTCGCCGAGAGCATATCCGTCTGCAGGAGTTCCGGATGTGTTAAAGCTTAAAGGAACTCTCTTTGTTGTAAGGACTTCCACGCTTACACGTACGGAAGTAACCTTCTGTGTTATGGAGTCGGATACTATCTCGTTTCCTTCGGAATCAAGAAGCATTACATCGGCATATGTTGCGATGTTTGCGGTAGCATCGGTTACATCGACTTCAGCTACTGCCTTGCTGATTTTGTTGACAACGGATTCGGCGCCGGTAATGATAATCTGGTTCTGATCCGGTGTCATGTTGCCGAGAATATATCCTTCAGCCACATCACCTACAGCGCTTACCTTAAGTACAAGCCTTATGGTCTTCTCCTTCTCGATGGAGAGTTTAACTGTGTTGATGCTGCCTTTTATCTTTGTAATCTTGTCAGAAAATCTGCTTACGTTGAAGTCTACGGGAATGGTGTTGGCTGCTGTCAGGTTGTTAAAATCAGCTGTTGCCGCAACATCCGATGAAGACAACTGTTCAACCACAGACCTGGGACCATATACCGTAATGGTTCTCACCATTCCGGTTCCCTCCTGAACCTCATACACAAGGCCCTGATTCGTAAGCACGGAAGGATTTGAGAAAGTAATCGGGATGTTGGTGAAGCTCTGGCTGCTTACAGGGTCTTCAATGTTGATAACCACAAGCCACAGACCGATCGCCACAAGGAGGGAAACGATTTTCAGACCGATATTATTTGTCAGCTTCTTTTTCACGTCTGCTCCTTCCCGGCCATACGAAGCGCTTCTTCTCCGTATCCTCTGTATTTTTGTGACAGAATGTACGCAATCTGTCGGTTAAGGTCTCTGCATTAAGGCTTCTCTCAAGGTTACCCTCCAAAGCCACGCTGACCTTACCAGTCTCCTCGGAGACGATAATGGTAAAGGAATCCGTTACCTCAGAAACACCGACGCCGGCTCTGTGCCTTGTTCCCAGATCCTTACTGAGTTCCTTGTTATCGGACAGGGGAAGATAACAGGTTGCCGATGTAACACGGTTTCCGCTTACAACAACAGCACCGTCATGAAGCGGTGTGTTGTGCTCAAAGATATTTATAAGGAGCTGACTTGATACAACCGCATCAAGGTCAATTCCCGTACTTTCAAACTCACTCAGGTTCTGCTCACCTTCAATGACAATCAAAGCGCCCGTCTTGGCTCTTGCCATTTCCATGCAGGCCTTGACGATTTCGGTGATTGTCTTGTCGGAGGTGATTCCACCGTCTCTTCTGACTGAATCAAAAAGGAAAACCGAACTCAATAGACTCTTACGTCCGAGTTCTTCGAGAGCTTTACGCAACTCAGGCTGTAATACCACGATTAAAGCTGTGATGGCAAAGCCGAGAACATTGCTGACAATCCAGAGGATAGTCTGCATGTTGAAGACAACCGCAAGCAACATAAAGGCAAGAATAACCGCAAGGCCCTTCATGAGAATCCAAGCCCTGGTATTCTTGATCCAAATCATTATATGGTACACCAAGTAAGAGATAATCAATATCTCTACTATATCCGTAATCTCAAAGGAGAGAGGTAAACGGATGCTACCGATAAATTCTGTTACCTGACCGGCTAATTGTTCCATATTCTATACTCACATCCTGTGTGTATTTATCGAGGATCGGAATCTGTGTAATCCTCCACCTCGTTCTCCCCGAAGTAGTCGTAGTTCTCCTCTTCGGGATAATATTCTTCTACTCTCTGTCTTGATGAGTTTCCTCTTCCGGAGCTGTGTCTTGTATTGATTCTCTTAACAGTTCTTGCAGGAGTGGAAACCGTAATCTTGGGTACGGCTTTCACGTAGTAGTAGTACTCGTCATCCTCAAACTGAACCTTTTCGGTTCTGGAATAATCAAGGTTGAATGCGAAGAACTCTACGACTTTTGCCAAAAGAACAGATACGATGGTACCGAGGATAACTCCGATAATGGAGATATCGATGTCGGCTGCCAGATCTCCCACCAGAAGGACAACCGCATTCACAATACCGCCTGCAACTGCCGCAATTGTCCATGCCTTGACGATTGCGAGACGTCTTATGATGTAAACAACGATAACCGTTACGGAGAAGGCAACGACTGTAACCACCATCTCCTTGTTGTTAAGAAGGTTATCGATAACAAGTCTTATTCTGGCCATAATCTCGGCCGCTTCCATGGAGCCTATGCTGGTGGAGCTTTCCTTCACAACATGAACGATAAAGTAAACCACTGTTCCGCAGGCCACTGATGCAATGGATGCGGGTGTAAGCAAAAGTCCTACAGCAATGGGGATGATGTACGGTATCTTAAGCACAAAACAGATGGGCAATAAGACAACCACCAAAGCATCCTTGGGGCTGAATGAAAAATACAGAAGAAGCAGGATGAGGAAAACACATCCCACTACAATGGCTGCTTCCATGGCCAGTGCATACATGTGGCCCAGGATATAGAGAGCACCGAATACTATCATAAATCCTGTGGGCAGGAATGAGCACATAAGCGCAACAATGAGAACCAACGCAAAGTTGTTGAGTCTTGACATGAATCCAAGACTTCCGTTGATCATCATCAACATGACAAGAGCCATGATGGTCTTAAGTGCGGGTGTTACATACACCTCGTACTTGCCGTAAAAGCGTTTAATATATTCTTTTAGTTCCAATAATGTCGTCATTTCTAAGATTGTACCCTTTCGTTAATCGTAAACCTTTATCTTCCCTCTGAATACATCGACGATAGTTTCTTCAGATTGCCATAGTAAGTCTTCAGATTCTTGCGCGCATGACGATAACGAAATGCATAAACAATGTAGGTTATCAATCCGTAAACGACCACTAATACTATGTAGCCTGTGAGCATTTTCTTGCCCAGGGCTAAAAGATCAATCTTGTAGATATTTTCGAGTAAAAAATCGAAGTTATAAAGGACATACAAAACCAAGCCGATGACAAAAGAAATCGTCGAAAAAATCAGTGATTTCAAAAGCTGCTTGGACAAATAATCCGCACGAAAATAATCGCCGATCTTGATGTTCTTCTTTCCTTCTCCGGCTTCGTATGATGCCATTCTCGTCATTAAGATGACGCGTTCTTCATTTACCATGTAACCAGTAAAACCTTTCCTCTATTACAGGAATCTCATCTTGTTCTTACCGTCTTCAACCTTGATCTTAGGCTGTTCAAGAGGCTTCTCGACTCTGCTGGCAGCTCTCATGTCATTCATCATGGTCTTCTTGCACTTATCGCAAAGTCTTCCGCTGGTAATAGATGCTCCACAGTTTTCACACTCGAGTGAAATAACGGAACCTTCTCCAAGCTGTAAGCGTTCTTCTCTGAGCCACTGATAAATCTGGCTTGTCTCTACGTCACATTCCCTCGCAACTTCAGGAACACCCACGCCGGGATTCTCCCTGATATAAGTCTTGACGGTCTGGAACTTAGCTTCCTGAGCTTCAACGCATGCGGGACACATAATTGGACCCATTACATAGTTGAAAATTCTTCCGCACTTCCTACAGTTTCTAACATCCATAGAGCCACCTCCAATAGTTTATACGATACGGGCTTATCACCCGTTACCGGCGGTAATAGTAACAAAATAGACACTTCTAACACCATGCTCCTTCAACTCTCCGGCCACGGTGTCAATTGTAGATCCTGTCGTGTAGATATCATCGACTAATATAATTTTCTTTAATTTTACATCATCTACAGTCAATTTAAAAGAGTTTTTCAAACAATTTTGGCGCTCTGCGGGGTTTAAGTCCTTTAATTTCGGGGTGTCCACAACCCTCTTAACGAGGCTTGTCACCACAGGTATGTGAGCGTGCTTACCTATTGATTTTGCGAGGATTTCGGCCTGATTGTACCCTCTGATTTTCTTCCTGTTTTTGTGTATGGGAATGGGTATAATTGCGTCCGCATCCCAAAGTCTTAATTCTTTCTTAAGAGCCTCTGCGGTCTTCATTCCAAGGTACTCACCATACTCCGGTTTATGGGAATATTTGAATCTGTACATGGTTCTTGAAAGGTCCGCATACTCAAATGCCACCCTTCCCTCGTCAAAGTGCCTTTCTTTTCCTGCGCAGTCCACGCAGTATTCCGCTTCACCATCCTTAATGGGTCTTCCGCATTTAAGGCAGTAATTCTTTGTTATGGGAACCATCTTTTTCTCACACTCGGGATGAACAAGCTTCCCGGGACGCAAAGGTCCGTCACAGATGGGACATCTTCTCGGAAAAACCAGATCAATCGCCAAATCAACCACCACTCCAAGAAATTCCCCAATCAGTTCGATTATAGTTTCCATCAGGGCATTACCTCCCTTATTCTGTCCTTAAGGGCGGTGTAGCGCTTATTCTCAGTTTCGTTATCAATCATGTTCTTTACGGTTTCGCTGCTTCCCAAAATGGTTACGCAGTTCTTGGCTCTGGTGATTGCAGTATACAAAAGGTTCCTGTTAAAGAGCATTTTGGGGCCTGTCAAAAGGGGCAGAATAACCGCAGGATATTCGCTTCCCTGGGACTTGTGGATTGTAATGGCATAGGACAGGTCAAGTTCGTCTAAGCCGGAGAAGGAGTAGCTTACGATTTTGCCCTCATCAAATTCCACCTCAAGGGTTGAGGCGTACTCGTTTATCTCTTTGATGGTTCCGATATCGCCGTTAAAAACTCCCATTCCGCTGTCGATGGGAATGTTGTACTTGCTCCTTACTTCCCACTCAAGCTTGTAGTTGTTCTTTATCTGCATGACCTTGTCACCCTCTCTGAAGAGACGGTCGCCGGTTCTGTGTTCCTTCTTGCTGTCATCCGCAGGGTTAAGGTATTCCTGAAGAATTCCGTTTAGAGTTTCCACTCCCAGGGCACCCTTTCTCATGGGGGTAAGCACCTGAATTTCAAAGGGTGTGGCTCCAACGTATCCGGGAAGTTTATCCCTGATAAGCTGAATCATATGCTTGTAAATGACATTCGTGTCATTTCTTTCAAGGAAGAAGAAATCCTTGCTCTTGTTGTCCAAAGCTATGGACTCTCCCCTGTTGATTTTATGGGCATTGACAACGATATCGCTGACTTCGGCCTGTCTGAAAATCTTCTTAAGAATGACTACGGGGAATCTTTCACTCTCTATCAAATCCTTTAAAATCTGGCCGGGGCCCACGCTCGGAAGCTGATTCACGTCACCAACCATAATAAGTCTGGTTCCGGGAGATATGGCTCTCAAGAGTGCTCTGAAAAGGGGCAAATCCACCATGGACATTTCGTCGATTATTATTACGTCGGCCTCCAAAGGATTGTCTTCATTCCTCTCAAAACGTGCGAGAGTCCTGTCGCCATCCTCCGGCGCGCCGCTTAATTCCAGCATTCTGTGAATGGTCTTGGCCTCATAGCCCGTAGCCTCAGTCATTCTTTTGGCCGCTCTTCCCGTGGGGGCTGCCAGGAAAATATCAAGGCCCTCCTCCATGAAGAGTTTGATTATGGTATTTATGGTTGTGGTTTTGCCGGTTCCGGGTCCTCCGGAAAGGATAAATACACCGTTTCGAACGCTTTCGATTACGGCCTCCTCCTGAAGCTCGTCAAACTCAAGGTTCTCCGATTCCGCAAGTTTTCTTACCTTGGCTCTTATTTTCTCCTCATCACGCTTAAGCATGGTTTCGCCGGCTGAAACGTAACTGTTGATGTCACTTAACATTCTGGCGCAGCTAAGCTCGGCATAAAAATTGTTTGCTGCAAAAATCTGATCTTTGTTCTTGACCACAACCTTCTTGTCCATAACAAGGTTGTCGATGACGGGAGTGATGGCCTCCTCGGTTAAATCCAGAAGTTCCGCGCACTGTGACACAACCATCTGTCTCGGTAGATACACATGGCCCTCGGTGGTGGCGGTGAAAAGAATATACATGATACCGCTTCTGATTCTGAACTCCGAATCCGTATTGATTCCGATTCTCGAAGCTATCTCATCTGCGGTTTTGAATCCGATTCCGTTTATATCTTCGGCAAGTCTGTAGGGATTCTCTCTGAGAATCATATACAGACTCATTCCGTAAGTGTCATAAATTTTGTAAGCCATGGCAGGGCTTATGCCGTAGCCGGAAAGGAAGAGAATGGCGTCTCTTTGCTCTTTTCTGTTCTCAATCTGATTGCCGATGTCTCTGGCTTTGGCGGGGCTTATTCCCTTAATTTCGGAAAGCCGTTCCGGTTCCTCCTCAAGGATTCTTAAGGTATCGTCCCCGAATTTCCTTAAGATTCTTGACGCAAGGGCAGCTCCCACTCCCTTGACGGCTCCGCTTCTTAAATACCTTTCCATGCTTTCCCTGTCGGTGGGAAGAATCGTCTCGTAGGAAGCTACCTTAAACTGTTCCCCGTATGTCGGATGAGAAATGTACTCACCGTTTAAAGAAAGATTTTCTCCCTCTGCCAAATCGGGAAATGTTCCCACGCAAACTACTTCATCGCCGGAGCTGATGAAGTTCATAACGGTATAACCGTTGTCACTGTTGTGAAAAATAATGTGATCTACGTAACCCTTAATTGTTTCCATACACTGCCTTTAAAATTCAAAAAAGGACTGCCAAAAGGCAGTCCCAAATTTCTAATTGTTAGACAGATTTGCTTTCCCCTGCTTCTTCCACTGTGGGAATAGTCTGGAGGTTTCTCTTCATCTGGTCATACATCTGTTGTGCAAGACCGATGCTGCTTGTCTCCGTCGTCTGTTTGGCAAGCTTCTTGTAAAGCTCGTCCTTGTAGAAATCTACCATTGTGTTTGTTGAGGATGAAGAGTTGTCTGCCTTTACTACTGTTTTCTCCATTCCTTTGAAGACCTGCTCAATAAAGTAAGCTTCAAACTCCTTGCAGGCGGCCATTAATTCTTCGTCTGACTGTGCTGCGCTGTTAGTAAGCTTGCTCTTAAGCTGGTCTGTCTTCGCGGTATTATACTGCGAACTTAATATATTTGAATAAGCGGAAATTCCTGAATAATCCATACCTTAACCTCCCACATTACCTACGAAGGTTGTTTGCCTGCTGCATCATCTCATCAGACGCCTGTATTGCCTTTGAGTTCATCTCATAAGCACGCTGGGTGATAATCATGTTTACCATCTCGTCTGCAACCTGTACGTTAGACTGCTCCAAGTAACCCTGTAAAAGCTTACTTCTCTGAAGGGCTCCGTTTGTTGCCTCGTTAAGAGCAGGACCACTGGCATCGGTTACACCATAAATGGTGCTGTCTTCCTTGTTAAGACCTGCGGGGTTGTTGAACTGGTAAAGACCGATTGCAAATCCCATGGGCTGGGGAACGTTATTCGCATCGGGATAACAAACTGTACCGTCAGCGGTAACGGTTATTCTTGATGTAACATACTGATCTCTGGGAAGTGTTATCAGTGCTCCCGTTGTACTTAATACAGGAAGTCCTTCTGTGGTTGTGAGAATAAGAGTATTGTTGTTACCCAATGTCCAAGTAAAATCACCGTTTCTGGTGTAGTAAGTCTTGGCATCGTTTCCTCTTACCGCAAAGAAACCTTCACCTTCGATACAGAAAGCGGTATCACTCTCTGTAGCATTGGCTGCACCCTGTTTAAAAATCGAAATCATGGAAGCATTTCTGACACCCAAGCCCACCTGTGCGCCTACGGGTTTGGTATCGCCGTTAGCCGATGTGGTTTTGGTCTGAATATTCTGATATAAAAGAGATTTGAATTCATTGACCGTGGTCTTGAAACCTACGGTATTGACATTGGCAAGGTTATTGGCAATGGTATCCAGATTAACCTGCTGTGCGTTCATGCCGGAAGCGGCACTCCACAAACTTCTTACCATACAGTCATCCTCCTACTTTCTTAATCCTTAAGGATTAAAGCCTTCCGGTCTGGTTAGCTGCCTGTTCAAGAGTTTCGTCATAAGCCTGCATAATCTTCTGATTACTCTCATAGGCTCTGGTAATCGAAATCATGTTAACCATCTCGGTTACCACCGAAACATTGGCAGTCTCCAGATATCCGGAATAGACCTGGGCATCTGCAGCCTTGGTGGTGTAGCCATCCACAGGGATGAAATAAGTCTCACCGTAGTGCTCAAGATAATTGTAATCTGTGAAATCGGTAAGTCTTAAAGTTGCTACAGTCACACCATTTTGCATGATGCTTCCGTCCTTGTTGACAGTTGCGTCCGCGATGGGATCGAGCTTAATACGCCCATTGGTTCCCAGCACGTAATCGCCGTCCTTGGTAACAAGATATCCGTCCTTGGTAAGTGTAAAATCACCGGCGCGAGTATACATTGTCTTAGTCTCTCCCGCCTTGTTGGTGAATTCAATCGTAAAGAATCCGTTCCCTCCCAGAGCCAGGTCATATGTATTGTTGGTGGCCTGGAAAGGACCCTGATCAAAATATGTGTAGGTCTCGCCAATCTTTACGCCGGGGGTATTGTACCCGATTCTCTTGGCGAGGTTTCCTACGTCTGTTGTATCTTTAAGTCGGTATGCAAGAATTTCGTCAAAGGACTGGCTGGTTGAGCCTTCTTTCTTGAAACCTACCGTGGTGGAATTGGCCAGGTTGTTGGTCATAATATCCATACGGTGCTGTTCATGGCGTAAGCCTGTATAAGCTGTGTACAGTCCTTTTAACATTAAGCTGCCTCCTTAAGGAATCTTAGTCTTCTCTGTAACCTGCCTGGAACTCTACATATTTTCCGGTACCGATGGCAACTGCTGTCATGGGATCTTCAGCTGTCATGGTGTTAATGCCGGTTCTGTCGTAGATGAGGTCTTCGAGTCCGTTAAGTAAGCTGCTGCCACCTGTAAGTACGATTCCTCTGTCGGCAATATCGGCTGCAAGTTCAGGGGGAGTCTTCTCCAGCACGCTGTGGATTACTTCGATAATCTGCTGGGTGGGCTCTCTCAAAGCCTCTTCTGTCTCTTCTGAGGAAACGCGGACTGTCTTGGGAAGACCTGTAACAAGGTTACGTCCTCTGACATCCATATAATCTACTTCGGCACGTCTGAATGCTGTACCGATCTTTATCTTAATGTCCTCAGCGGTTCTTTCACCGATGAGGAGGTTATGTTTCTTACGCATGTAACGAACGATAGCTTCATCGAAGTCATCGCCGGCTACCTTAACGGATGCACTTACAACGGCGCCGCCAAGGGAGATAACTGCAATATCGGAAGTACCACCACCGATATCAACGATCATGTTTCCGCAAGGCTTACTGATGTCGATGCCTGCACCGATAGCTGCTGCGATAGGCTCCTCGATAATGGAAACCTCTCTTGCACCTGCCTGGTAGGTAGCATCCTCAACTGCCTTCTTCTCAACTTCTGTAACACCTGAAGGAACGCAAACTGCGATTCTGGGTTTACGGAAGGTTCTCTTACCGAGTGCTTTCTGGATGAAGTACTTCATCATCTTCTCGGTAACGGTATAGTCAGAGATAACACCCTGACGTAAAGGTCTTACTGCAACGATGTTGCCGGGAGTACGTCCGAGCATAAGACGAGCGTCCTCACCGATGGCCTTAATCTTATCTGTGTCTCTGTCAAAAGCAACAACCGAGGGCTCTTTCAAAACAACGCCCTTGCCTCTGATGTAAACGAGGATGCTGGCTGTTCCTAAATCAATTCCAATATCTGCATACTGCATATGATAATTACCCCTTTCTGTGGTAAAAGATTCGATTGAAAAAAATCCATAAAAAACTAAACGTGTGTAAACACACACAGTAATTATATCGCATCTTCTCCCATTTTCAAAGGGGCAAGATATTAATTTTCTATAAAACTATATCGGCAGAACCTTAATTAAACTTAAGAGTTCTGCCGATTAAAATTTCTCTTATAGCATCTTTGCCAGGAACTGTCCGGTGTAGGATTTCTTAACTTTCGCCACTTCTTCGGGGGTACCTTTGGCAATAACGGTTCCACCCTTATCGCCTCCCTCGGGACCCATGTCGATGATGTAATCCGCGGTCTTAATTACGTCCAGGTTGTGTTCAATTACAACAACAGTGTTACCTGCATCCGTAAGTCTCTGAAGAATGTCCACGAGCTTATGAACGTCTGCAAAATGAAGTCCCGTTGTGGGCTCATCCAAAACATAAATGGTCTTACCCGTACTCTTCTTGCTGAGCTCTGTGGCAAGCTTGATTCTCTGAGCCTCACCGCCCGAAAGAGTGGTTGAGGGCTGACCAAGCTTAATGTAACAAAGTCCCACATCGTAGAGGGTTTGGATTTTTCTTCTTATGGTCGGAACATTTTCGAAGAAAGGAAGAGCTTCCTCCACTGTCATGTCCAGTACATCGAAGATGCTTTTGCCCTTGTATTTAACTTCCAGAGTTTCTCTGTTGTACCTCTTTCCGTCGCAGACTTCACAGGGAACGTATACATCGGGAAGGAAATGCATCTCAATCTTTATGATTCCGTCGCCGGAGCAGGCTTCGCATCGTCCGCCCTTAACGTTGAAGCTGAATCTTCCCTTGCTGTAGCCCTTGGCCTTAGCATCCGTTGTGGAAGCAAACAGGTCTCTTATCATGTCAAAGACACCTGTGTAGGTTGCGGGGTTGGAACGGGGTGTACGGCCGATGGGTGACTGGTCGATATTGATGATTTTATCAAGCTGATCCACACTGGTGATTTCCTTATGCTTTCCGGGAACGGTTCTTGCTCTGTTTAAGGTCTTGGAGAGGCTCTTTTGAAGAATCTCGTTAATGAGGGAGCTCTTTCCGGAACCTGAAACACCCGTAACGCAGGTAAATACTCCAAGGGGAATATCAACGTTTATATTCTTAAGGTTGTTCTGTTCGGCACCTTTTATGGTTATCTTTCCGGTGGGCTTTCTTCTGATCTTGGGAACAGGAATGGAAAGCTTGCCGGAGAGGTACTGTCCTGTTATGGATTCGGGAGTGTTTATGATGTCGTCGATGGTTCCGATGGCAACAACTTCTCCACCTTCACTTCCTGCACCGGGACCGATATCCACAATACAGTCTGCCTCACGCATGGTTTCCTCATCGTGTTCAACCACAATTAGTGTATTTCCCAAATCTCTTAATCTCTTAAGGGCCTGAAGGAGCTTGCCGTTATCCCTCTGATGAAGTCCGATACTGGGCTCATCAAGGATATAGCATACGCCAACAAGTCCTGAACCGATCTGGGTTGCAAGTCTGATTCTCTGGGCCTCACCACCCGATAATGATGCGGTGGATCTTGCCAGGGTAAGATAATCAAGACCAACGTTTATAAGGAATCCGACTCTTGCCTTAATCTCCTTAAGGAGAAGTCTTCCGATGGCTTCCTGGGTCTTTGTAAGTTTCATGTTATTTAAGAATTCATAGAGGGCCTCAATGGAAAATGAGGTTATCTCATAGATGTTCTTCTTACATACGGTAACGGCCAAAGACTCTTTCTTAAGTCTCATGCCCTTACATTCGGTACAGGGAGTAATCTGCATGAATTCCTCATACTCTGCCTTCATGGTGTCAGAGGCAGTCTCTCTGTATCTTCTCTCAGTATTCTTAATAAGTCCTTCAAAGGCGATGGGATATACGCCCTTTCCTCTCTGGCCTTCATAGTAAACATCCACTTCCTTGTGGGTGCCGTGAACGATTACATCCTTCACCTTCTGAGGTAAATCCTTATAGGGAGCGTCAAGGGAGAAATTAAATTCTTTTGCCAAAGCAACAAGAAGGGCATTGGTGAAGCTCCCCTTCTGCTTGGATGACTGCCAGCCCATTACCTGGATGGCGCCCTCATTTATGGAAAGATTCTCATCGGGAATCATAAGCTCGGGGTCAAACTCCATCTTGTATCCGAGGCCCGCACAGACAGGGCAGGCACCGAAGGGATTGTTGAAGGAGAAGCTTCTGGGCTCAATCTCGCTGATGCTGATTCCGCAATCGGGGCAGGCGAAGCTCTCGGAGAATCTTAAGGTTTCTCCGCCTATTACTTCCACGTCAAGAAGTCCTTCCGCAATAGAAAGGATTGTTTCTATGGAATCCGTCATTCTCTTCTCGATTCCCGGTTTAACCACCAGTCTGTCAACGATGATGGAGATGGAGTGCTTGATGTTCTTATCGAGTTTAATCTCCTCGGAAAGCTCATACATGTTTCCGTCTACGATTACTCTTACGTATCCGGCCTTGGATGCTCTCTCGAAAACCTTGGCGTGCTCACCCTTCTTTCCCTGAACGACAGGAGCAAGGAGCTGAATCTTGCTGCCCTCGGGAAGGGTCATAATCTGATCCACCATCTGGTCAACGGTCTGCCTCTTAATCTCTCTTCCGCAGTTGGGACAGTGAGGGATTCCTATTCTCGCATAGAGAAGTCTGAAGTAATCATAAATCTCCGTTACGGTTCCCACGGTTGATCTGGGGTTCTTGTTGGTGGATTTCTGATCGATGGAGATGGCGGGGGAAAGTCCCTCGATTCTCTCAACGTCAGGCTTCTCCATCTGGCCTAAGAACTGTCTGGCGTAGGAGGAAAGAGACTCCATGTAGCGTCTCTGACCCTCGGCGTAGATTGTATCAAAGGCAAGGGAGCTCTTACCTGAGCCTGATAATCCTGTAAAAACCACCAGCTCATCTCTGGGAATCTCCAGATTAATATTCTTTAAATTGTGTTCTGCCGCGCCGGTTATGGAAATGATATTCCTGCGGGGCTGCATCTTAATAGGCTGTTCCATTACTTATAATTCCTGTCTAACTGAATCTTCTTTAATTCCATCATCTTGTCACGAAGTTCTGCCGCAGCCTCGAAGTTAAGGTCAGCTGCCGCTCTCTTCATCTTCTTCTCAACTTCCTCAACAAGCTTCTTAAGCTGCGCTTCCGACATGGATTCGGGATCCTTCTCGAATCTGACTTCCTCTTTCGCAATCTCCTTTGAAATACTGATAAGGTCTCTGACCGCCTTCTTGATGGTGGTGGGAGTTATGCCGTTCTCCTCGTTGTATTTCATCTGGATTTCACGACGCCTGTTGGTTTCGTCGATGGCTATCTTCATTGAATCCGTCATGTTGTCGGCATACATGACAACATGGCCTTCGCTGTTTCTTGCAGCACGTCCGATGGTCTGAATAAGTGATGTGGCAGAACGAAGGAAGCCTTCCTTATCCGCGTCAAGTATTGCCACCAGAGCAATCTCGGGTATATCAAGTCCCTCTCTTAAGAGGTTGATACCAACCAGAACATCGAAAACGTCAAGTCGCATGTCTCTTATTATCTGAGCACGTTCCAGTGTGTCAATGTCCGAGTGAAGGTACTTGACCCTGATACCTACCTCATGGAGATAATCCGTTAAATCCTCAGCCATATGCTTGGTTAAGGTTGTAATAAGAACCTTGTTGCCGGCCTTGGTGGTCTTTCTTATCTCGCCAATCAAATCATCAATCTGACCTTCGATGGGGCGAACATCTATCTCCGGATCAAGAAGACCCGTAGGTCTTATAATCTGCTCTGTTCGTAAAAGCTCATGCTGCTCCTCATAAGTATTTGGGGTAGCGGACACAAATAACATCTGATCGATTCTTGACTCAAATTCCTCAAAGCTTAAGGGTCTGTTATCAAGAGCTGAGGGAAGTCTGAAACCGTAATCCACCAGGGTGTTCTTTCTTGATCTGTCTCCTGCAAACATTCCGCCAATCTGCGGGATGGTGATATGGGACTCGTCAACGATAATAAGGAAGTCGTCCTTAAAGTAATCCATAAGAGTGTGCGGCGGAGCCCCGGGTTCTGAACCTACCAGGTGTCTTGAATAGTTTTCAATACCGGAGCAGAAGCCGGTTTCTCTAAGCATCTCTATATCAAAGTTGGTTCTCTCAGATATTCTCTGGGCCTCAAGGAGTTTATCCTCGCCCTTGAAGAATCTTACTCTGTCCTTAAGTTCCTCTTCAATTGCCTCGCAGGCCTTATTCATCTTGTCTCCCGCCACAACATAGTGGCTGGCAGGGAAGATTGCCACGTGGGAAAGTTCAGCGTGAACCTGTCCTGTAAGAGGGTCAACTTCCGTGATTCGGTCTATCTCGTCGCCGAAGAACTCTACTCTAATGGCATAGTCTCCGCCGATGGCAGGATAGATTTCAAGAACGTCACCTCTTACTCTGAAAGTGCTTCTGGCTACATCATTATCATTCCTGGTGTACTGAATTGCAATCAACTCTCGGATGACATCATCCCTGTCCTTCATCATTCCGGGTCTTAGGGAAATGATTAGTTCCTCGTAATCCTCGGGGCTTCCAAGGCCATAGATACAGGAAACGGATGCCACAACAATAACATCCCTTCTTTCCGTAAGGGATGCGGTGGCTGAGAGTCTAAGCTTATCAATCTCCTCATTAATGGAAGAGTCCTTGGCTATATATGTGTCAGTCTGAGGAACGTAGGCCTCAGGCTGGTAGTAATCGTAGTAACTGACAAAATATTCAACAGCATTTTCCGGAAAGAATTCTTTCATCTCGCCATAGAGCTGACCGGCAAGAGTCTTGTTATGGCTGATGATAAGGGTGGGCTTGTTAAGGGCCGCAATAACATTGGCCATGGTAAAGGTCTTACCGGAACCGGTAACGCCTAAAAGTGTTTGAAATTGGTTTCCTTCCTTAAAGCCCTTCACAAGTTCCTCAATTGCTTGAGGCTGATCACCTGTGGGCTTATATTCCGAGTGTAATTTGAATTCCATTTTCTATCTTCCTATGGGTTCGGTGGGGCCGATGTGTAATTTGGGGCCAGACCCCTTTTTGCACGTGGAATGTGCAAAAAGGGGT
>JAFZSQ010000035.1 GCA_017619295.1 Lachnospiraceae bacterium | reverse complement strand
CAGACAGAGATGGGTGCTCTCCAGGAGAGAATCACATCCACCAAGAACGGTTCAATCACTTCCGTTCAGGCTGTATACGTTCCTGCGGATGACCTTACTGACCCCGCACCTGCAACAACCTTCGCTCACCTGGATGCTACCACCGTTCTTTCACGTCAGATTGTAGAACTTGGTATTTATCCTGCAGTTGACCCTCTTGAGTCAACATCCAGAATCCTGGATCCCAGAATTCTTGGTGAGGAGCACTACAAGGTTGCCCGTGGTGTTCAGGAAATCCTGCAGAGATATAAAGAGTTACAGGATATCATCTCCATCCTTGGTATGGACGAGCTTTCTGAGGAAGACAAGCTTGTTGTATCAAGAGCACGTAAGGTTCAGAGATTCCTGTCACAGCCTTTCTTCGTAGCAGGACAGTTCACCGGCCTTGAAGGTAAGTACGTTCCCATTAACGAGACCATCCGCGGATTCAAGGAAATCCTTGAAGGTAAGCACGATGATATCCCTGAGAGCTACTTCCTCAACTGCGGTAGCATCGATGACGTTTTGGCAAAGGTAAAATAGGAAGGATAACCTATGGCTGAAGACAATAAATTTACGCTACGGATTGTAACTCCGGACCGGGTCTTCTACGAGGATGATGCGGTGAATATGCTGGAATTTAATACCACTGAGGGTGAGATTGGTATTTATAAGCGCCATATTCCCACCACGGTGATTGTGAAACCGGGACTTTTATACATCCACAAGGATGAGGAAGAAAAGGTGGCGGCTCTTCACTCCGGATTTGCCGAAATCCTTCAGGATAAGGTAACTATCCTGGCCGAGATTATAGAGTGGCCGGATGAAATTGATATGGAGAGAGCTGAGGCTGCTAAACAGAGGGCTGAGGATCGTTTGAACGGTTCAAATCCCGACATAGATGAAGCAAGAGCCAGAGCAGCTCTCGCAAGAGCGCTGACAAGAATTTCAGCAAGACAGTAATAAGAGCCCTGTATCTCAATGACAATCATTTGGGATACAGGGATTTTTATAAGGGGGAATTACAAAATGAATACAGAAGTAATTAATAAACTTAAAGAAAACATCGGAAAAGTTATTGTGGGAAAGGAAGAGACCGTAAAGCTTATTCTGGTTGCTCTTTTTGCCGACGGACACGTTCTTATGGAGGATGTGCCGGGAACAGGTAAGACCAGATTGGCAAAAGCGTTGGCTTTCTCCATTAACGCTGACTTTTCAAGGATCCAGTTCACTCCGGATCTTTTGCCCTCAGACATGACGGGAATCAATGTCTATAACAGAGCGGAGGAGAAGTTCGAACTAAAGAAGGGTCCTGTATTTGCAAATATTCTTTTGGCAGACGAAATCAACCGTGCCACTCCGAGAACCCAGGCAGGACTTTTAGAGTGTATGGAGGAGAGGCAGGTTACCATAGATGGGGAGACTTTAAAACTTCCCGAATTATTCTTTTGCATAGCAACCCAAAATCCCGTTGAAACCAGCGGCACCTTCCCGCTTCCCGAGGCTCAGCTGGACAGATTTATCATGCGCCTTTCCATGGGCCTACCCACAAAGGAAGAGGAAGTTAAGATCCTTGATACTTACATGAATGACGATCCTTTAAAGGACCTTAAGTCTGTAGCTGAAATCGGGGACATTACTAAGATTAAAAAGGAAATCGAGGGCATCTTTGTTCACGATGTTATTAAGGAATATATTGTTAAAATCACAGAATCTACCAGAAGTAATGCCAAGGCAGTTTTGGGCGTAAGTCCCAGAGGAACACTGGCCTTTATGAAGGCCGCAAAGGCGTTGGCCTTTATGGAGGGAAGAAGCTTTGTGACACCGGATGATATCAAAGCTTTGGCGGTGCCTGTTCTTTCCCACAGAGTGATTATTAATTTCGGATATACAAAAAGAAGCGAGGCCGAGTCCTTTATCGAGAACATATTGGCCGAGATTCCCGTTCCTACCGAGGATGTAAGTAAATGACAGTAATTCTTGTTGCATTGACGGCTGTGGCCCTGTTTTTCCTGCAACAAGTCGTCTATAAGAGATTGTGGAACAAGTCTCTTAAGGTAAATATAAATTTCAAAGAGAAGACCCTTAACGAGGGAGATGAGGGCTGGCTTATGCAGACCGTAGAAAATGCCAAGCGCCTTCCTTTACCCATGTGTAAGGTCAAATTTGAGTGCAACAGAGCCCTTGTGTTCTTCGACAGCGGTGAGACCTCAGTTTCAGACAAGTATTATAGAGACGAAGCTTTTACCGTATCATCCTATAAAAGAGTTGTAAGAGAGCTTAAGTTCACTGCCTCCAAGAGAGGATTCTATTCCATTGACGGATTCGATGTGGTGGGAACCGACATTTTCATGTCATCCCAGTTTGTGGAGCATGAAAACTGCCATACGGAAATTTATGTTTATCCCGTAGCGCTTGAGAAAGACTTAAGCGAGGCCGCCATAAGGCAGCTTACAGGTGAGATGTTAAGCCGCAGGCGATTTATCGAAGATCCCTTTGAATATGTGGGAGTAAGAGAATATCAGCCATATGATGAATTAAAGAATATTAACTGGAAGGCCACGGCCAAAACCGGTGATTTGAAGGTTAATACCCACGGCTACACCGCAAGGCAGGGTGTCAGAATTTTCCTGAATCTTAAGGACGATGGTGTGCTTAAACACAAGGAAAATGTGGAAAACAGCATCCGATTGGCAGTGAAGTTGTGTATGGAGTTCATCGGAGCCGGAGACAGGGTGGCAGTATACGCCAATATTCCCGATGTGATTACGGGAAAGCCTTTGATTATTCCTGCGGGAACAGGCGAATCCCATATGGAAGCAATTCTAAGAGGTCTTGCAAGGCTTGATACCGAAAAGAGACATTTTGATTTTGCGGAAACCTTTAAAGACCAGGTCTTTGAAGAAAAGAATGATTTTATGACGGTCTTTGTCAGCACACCTTCAGCCAACGATTTCGATAGCTTTGTAAGGGAGTACCACGAGACAGGCAAGGACTTAAGGCACTTTATCCTTTGCGAAGAAGGGGATAAATATGAAGCAAAGGTAGAAAATGCTGTTTTTACCACAGTGATATGTATGGAGAAAAAATAGATGAGTCTCTTAACGATTCTTATGAATTTTCTTTTTACAGGTATATTTATTTCAGCCGCATATGCTTTATTTCCTGATGTGGAAGTAAAGCCTTTGGCTCTTATTTTCATGGCCGCATTTCCGTTTTTGTTATATTTTGTAAGGCTTAAGGTGAGAAAGCCCCTTGCTTTCGTGACGGCCCATTTTGGCATGCCCCTTATTGTGGCCCTGGGATTAAAATTAATAGGCATTAACTGGCAGGAGTGGGCGTGCTTCGTTCCGATTCTTGTTATTTACGTGGCAGTATCCTTTGCCATGCGAAAGAAAAATGAGGATGGGGGAGAAACTCCCGTACCGCCTCTTGGAGCAGGCATGGCGGCCCTTGGTTTGACTCTTCTGGCAGGACATTACGGTGACAGCAAGAGAGTACTTTGGATAATGTATTGCTTTGTGGGCTTTCTTTCACTGTATTTCATCGTCTACTATCTTGAGAGATATACAATGTTTGTGAAGCTCAACAGGATTGGTGAGACGAAGCTTCAGGAGCGAAAGATTTACGGCGTTGGCGTTAAGATGGCCACGGGATATACGATTTTTGCGGGACTGGTTCTTTTGGTCAGCACCGGAACCACCTTTATGAACGATGTGATGGCTTTCATAGGAAACGCCATAAAGAGATTCCTGATTTTTGTCATTTCACTGCTTCCGAAGGAAGAGGTTTACGAGACTGTGGAGGAAGTGACAGAAGAGGTTTCTTCGGAGCAGCCCGTGATGCCTCAGATGGCTGCAGATGAAAACAGCCTTCTTGCAATCTTTTGGAGAGCTCTTGAAACCGTTATAACCATAGCTTTGTTTGTGGCATTTGTGGTGGCTCTTTGGATTGTGGCAAAGATGATAATAAAGGCCATAAGGAAAATGCTCTCCAGAGAAATCTCAAGGCCTTTGGAATATAACGATACAAATATCAGGGAGCATACGGAAAGCTTAAAGCAGACAAAGATGGGCAAAAAAGACAGGCCCAAGCTTTTTGATTTGTCCAACAATGCAAGAATAAGACGCACCTATGCAAAACTGATTGCTAAGAGAAGGATTATAATAGAGAAAAAGACGGGAACAACTCTCGAATACTTATCCGCAAGGCAATGCCTTGATGCGATTTTTGATTCGGAGATTTCCGATAAATTTGCTACAATATATGAGGCTGCAAGATACGGACTCAAATCCTGCAGCGCGGAAGATGTGGCAACAGTTAACGGTTTTGCCGCTTCCATGAGGAAATAATGAAACAGATTCTGATTAAATCCGGGGTTTTTATCCTGACATTTATAATAGCGATTATCGTGCTCGGCAAGTACATGAACCGAGGCAGCAATGACCTGACATCAGAGATGCGACAGGCCACCTATCCCCTTTTGTACATGATGAATGAGGGTGAGAGGTACAACTGTCTTCACGGTTATGCCGGGGTCATGAACAATGCCTACGAGAGAAGCACCATGACCATTCTTGGGGCCGAGAGAGCAGGCAGTGTAGAGATAGACGATTTTGGCAGCGATATAAGAGACATCACCTACGAAGTAAGAGACGTGGCAGGTGAGCGCCTTATTGAGAGCACGCAGGTTACGGACTTTAACACCACAGATACCGGTGTTATGTTTGATTACGTTGTAAAGGACCTTATAAAAGAGGACACGGAGTACAGTCTGATTTTTCTGGTGGATATAGGTAATCAGATTGTTCGTTATTACACAAGAATCATCTGGACCGACGATTATCACCTGAAAGAGTGCGTGGACTTTGCCAAGGACTTCAGCATCAAGACCTTTAACCGTGAGGAAGCCCAGTCCATCAGGAAATACCTGGAGTCGGGCCCCACAGGAGATAATTCGACTTTTGCCAAGGTAAATATCAAATCCAAGTTCTTCCAGGTTACCTGGGGAGATACGGGAGTTGTAAGGCTTACTGAGCCTGTGCCTACCGTTACGCAGATTTCCGCCAACGTGACTAACGTTACTTTGGGATATTATATTTCAAGCGGCGAAGGCGAAGAACAAAAGATCTATTACGTTGAGGAATACTACCGAATCCGTTATACGGAAAACAGGATGTATCTTCTGGACTTCGAGAGAAATGTTGAGCAGATTTTGAATCCTGACAACATTCGAATCGAGAACAACAGGCTTGACCTTGGAGTAATCGGTTCAGATTTCAAGATTACGGAAAGTGAAACCGGAAATATCGTTGTATTCAAAAACTATGGAAGACTTTTTGAGTACAGCGTATCCGATAACAAGCTCTCAATCCTCTACAGCTTCATTGAGGGTAATGATCTTGATGACAGAAATGCTTACAAGAAGCATGACATGAAGATGATAAGCGTGGACGAGACGGGCAACGCCAGATTTATTGTCTACGGATATATGAACAGAGGCAACCACGAAGGTGAAGTGGGCATCGAGATTCTTGACTATGATGCTTCCCTAAATACCATCGAGGAGGAGGCTTTCATTCCTTATGATAAAAGCCCCGATATTCTCCTTAATGAGATGGAGGATTTACATTACATCAACAAGGAAGATACTCTCTTTATCATCCTTGGCAGAACCACTTACGCCATCGATATCAAGAGCAAGAACTTCGACATTATGATGGAGCAGACCGGTGACGACGCCTTGTTTGTATCCGAGAGCGGCAAGATGATTGTCTGGGAAACATCAGACAATGCATATAACTGTGATGAACTTCTTTTGATGGATTTGGAGACCCACTCCACAGCAGCAATAGATTCCGCTGAGGGTGATTACGTTTATCCTTTGGGCTTCATCGGAGAAGATTTGATTTATGGCATGGCCCACAGCGCTGACATCATTAAGGACGCTTCCGGAAACATTGTGTTCCCCATGTATGCCATTTACATCAGAAACACTGCAGGAGCAATCCTTAAGACATATAATCCCACCGATATTTATGTGGTTTCCGGAGACATTGAAGGAAACCAGATAGTTCTTCACCGAGTTAAGAAAAAGGGAGATACAGGCTATGAATCCGTATCTGACGACCAGATTGTTAATAAGAGTGAAGCCGGTGGTGGAATCAACAATGTAATCAGCTACACATCTGAAACCTTTAAGACCTGCTACGGAATTCTTTTCAAGAACACCATCAGCAAGAAGGCAATTCAGGTAAGAAGCCCCAAGGAAATAATCTTCGAGGGCAGCAGAAACATAAACATGAAGATGGTGGAAAGAGAGGAGACTCTCTACTACGCATACTCCATGAAGGGCTTAAAGGGAATCTACTCCTCTGCAGCCCACGCTATAAATGCAGCCTATGCGGCTTCAGGAGTCGTTGTCAACGATCAGGGTGACTATGTATTCGTCAAAGGAAACAGAGCATCCAGAAACCAGATTATGGCCATAACAGCAACCACCATTGAGGACGGCACCAGCGTTTCGGTTTGTCTTGATACCATCCTTGCAAGAGAGGGTATAGTGCGAAATACCGAGACGGAGCTTTCTCTTGGCAAGACCCCTTACAGCATCATCAAGGACACCCTTCTTGACATGGACGTCCTTGACCTTACAGGTTGTCCTTTGGACGCTGTCCTGTACTACGTAAATAAGGACATTCCCGTAATGGCAATGCTTGACAGCGGCGAAGCAGTCCTTATCACCGGCTTTAACGAAATAGCCGTGGTAATAATGGATCCCGTTGCCGGAACCCTTTCCAAAAAGGACATGAGCGAGGCCAGCAACTGGTTCGCCAAGAACGGCAACAACTTCATCACCTACAACAAACCTACGGAGAACTAAGAAGCATAAAAAAGAGCTGGCGTTAAGCCAGCTCTCCGTTTTTGTATCTTTGTACGATGCTTTGAATTCTTTCGTTGGGATTGAGCAAATCGCTTATGGATGAATCGTGGTTAAGTGTGTCGATTAAGTAAGCGATGTACTTGCTCATATCACAGTTGATGTACCATTCGCGGCTTAAAAGCTCGGGTGTCTGGTAAATCAGGTTTGTGGTAAGGACTCTGTCGATGATGCCCTTCTCGTATGCTTCGTCGAAACGCTTGAGACCGTTGGTGAAAAGTCCGAAGGTTGTGAAGACGAAGATTTTGTTTGCGTTGCGCTGCTTAAGTGCGGCACAAACCTCGAGCATTGAGTCTCCGGAGGAAATCATATCATCGATGACAATCATATCCTTGCCCTCAACGCTGGTTCCAAGGAACTCGTGAGCAACGATGGGATTTCTTCCGTTGATAATCTTTGTGTAATCTCTTCTCTTGTAGAACATACCCATATCAAGGCCAAGTACGTTGGCGATATAGATTGCTCTGCCCATTCCGCCCTCATCCGGGCTTATAACCATCATATGATCGGAATCAATATTAAGGTCATGAACATGAGTGAGAAGACCTTTAATGAACTGATATGCAGGCTGTACCGTCTCGAAACCGTGGAGAGGTATAGCGTTCTGAACTCTGGGGTCGTGAGCATCAAAGGTGATGATGTTGTCTACGCCCATATTTACAAGCTCCTGAAGAGCCAATGCACAATCAAGTGATTCTCTGGCAGTACGTTTATGCTGACGGCTCTCATAAAGGAAAGGCATGATTACCGTTATACGACGAGCCTTACCACCGACTGCGGCGATGATACGCTTTAAATCCTGGTAGTGATCGTCGGGGGACATGTGATTCTCATGTCCGCAAAGGGAATAGGTAAGAGAGTAGTTTGCTACATCGACCAAAAGATAAAGGTCTGTACCTCTAACTGATTCCAAAATGGTTCCTTTTGCTTCACCGGTACCGAAACGGGGAACCTTCGCTCCTAAGATATAGGAATCGCGCTGATATCCGGAGAAGGCTAAGCTGTCCTTATGCTCGCTCTCTCTTTCTGTTCTCCATTTAACAAGGTAACTGTCAATTTTCTCACCTAAAGGTTTGCAACCCTCTAAGGGTATAAGCCTTAAGGAGCCAACGGGAATTGTCTCGAGATTTCGTTTCTCTTCCCTAACTGCCATAAGAGATCCTCACTTTCTGGTGTTTAGTTTTCGTTTAATAAGTAAGCGTACATCCGGGCCGGTAAGCTTACGGAAAGTAAACTTGGCAGTTATTCTTGAGAAAATTCTGTCTGAGTAGAACTCCTTCAATTCCTCCAAAGCAAGGTTGCTGGAGATGATTGTGGATTTACCTCGAAGCATTCTCTCGTTTAAACACTGGAATAACTTGGATGTAACAAAGTTGTTGGCAATCTCGGTGCCTAAATCATCGATTATTACCAAATCGCAATTATACAAGTCTTCGTAAGGATTGTAAAGAGAATCCTTGTCCTTTTTTGAGTACGCAAAATTCGAAAGGAGATCAAAGAGCTGAATTGCACTGAAGTAAACAACGCTGTAGCCCTTGTCCATAAGCTCTTTTGCCACGCAACCGGAAAGGAAGGATTTGCCTGTTCCTACCGTTCCGTAAAGGAAAAGATTGGGAGCTCCCTCAGGGAAGTTGTTGATGAACTCGTGGCAGGATGAAACAGCTGCTCTGAAGTTCTCCAGGTCCTGTCCCTCGTAGAACTCTTCGGAAAGGGTATCGAAGTTGTTCTCTTCGATGTAGTCTTTGATTCCGGACTGCTCATAGAGCATGGTAATCATTCTTTGCTTGAAGCAATGACATTTGCGGCCGTCGATATATCCGGTATCCTGACAATCCGGACAATCGTATACAGGCGCAAGATAATCCTCAGGATATCCTCCCGCCTTTAAAAGCTGCAATTTTGAGTCCTTAAGCGTAGCAAGCGCAAAGTGAAGATCCGATAAAGCACCGGAATCTCCGCCCATGAGCTTCCTGCCGTATTCCATACTGGTGGATGCAACGGCCTCGTCTAAGGCCTTGTAACCGTCAAGTTCGCTATAAATAGCCGCACGTCTTTTCTCGAGAATACGTCTGTTCCTGTCGCGGGTCTCGTCGTATTCCCTAAGGATAGTGTTATACTGCAAATTACTTAACGCCATGGATGGTACCCCTATATCTCCCTCTCTTTATTGATAGCTCAAAAGTTCCCTCTCAAGAGCTTCATAATCGTAAGAATTCTGCTGGTACTGAGTAAACTTGTTATTAGTTACGGTGCGTGTTGTTTTCTTCTTGCGGTACATCTCATCGAGTGTAACGATGTCTTCTTTTCTCTTGACACCTGATGTGTTCCAGCTTGTCAAGATCCCGTCTGCATATTCGAATCGGTGAGAATCTGTTGCCAAAACTGTTCTCTCGCATGCTTCTATTATAACATCTTTACCGAATCCGTATTCCTTGGTCCATCTGTTGATGAATTCCATCTCCTTGTTGGTGGGAGATGAGGACTTCCCAAGAGCATTCATTATCTCATATACGGATTTGTCAAATTTCGCGGTCTGACGTTTAGCCTGCTTGGGTGTTGTGATTCCTGCTTCCGCCCAGCTGATAGCAACCGTCTCGATGTATCTGAAGCTCTTCTTGCCCTGCTCAACACAGTACTGAACAAGATAATCAATCAAGTCATCGGAGAAGTGAAGCTCCTCTGATATATAGATGATTGTCTTCACCTCAGCTGCGGTGAGAGGCTTTCCGAGATAAGTCTCGAGAACGAATAACAACTGGTCTGAGGATTTCTTGAAATCCAGAAGGTCGTCGGAAGTGTAAACCGGCTTTACGGGTATATCGGATTCCTCTGCCTCTTTGATTTCGGGAGTAACTACAGGAGCAATCTTCGGTACAATGGTAAGAATCTTGTTGCGCCTGTTTACAAGATCCTCCATGCGAATGCCTGTAAGTGACTTGTTCTCATCAAAATCTAAAGAAAGTATGGAATTCTTCTCCCAGTACTTTAAAGCACGTAATACGTCCTTCTCAGTGTAGTTAAACTTGTCAGCGATGTCTGAAACGCTGGTGGGTAAACGAGAACTCATTACCCTCACAAGATAAAGATAGATCTTTATCTGTGCATCGTTGGCGCCGGCCATATACTCATCTATGAACAAATTTGAGATGGAGGTATAGTCAGCCTCGCCGTCCTTATAAATTTTGATTTGATTCATGTGTGTGTTCACCTAACCTCTTTATGTGTAGCAGAATGAATTATAGCATAAGGATTTTGAAAATGGAATAGCAAAAATACCGAAAAACCCAGTAAAATCAAGGGTTTGCGACGATTGTGGATAATGTGGATAATGTGGAAAAATATTATCCGGTTAGGTGTTTTGGGTGAATTTTGGGCAAAAATAATCCACATCCTTAAACCGTGGATAAAGGTTAAAAAAATGTGGATAATGTGGATTCATTATTTGCCCAACAGGTTTTCGCCGATTTTATGCACATCTCCGGCACCCATAGTTATCAACAGGTCGTTGGGGTTACATTTTTGTAATAAAAAATTTTCAATCTCATCAAAACTTCTAAAATAGTGGGCGTCACCACCGAATTCATTAACTCTGTCTTTAAGAAGTTCGGATGAAATTCCGAGGGTATCTGTCTCTCTGGCTGCATATATATCTGCCAAAACCACATGGTCCGCCGTAGCCAGCACTTTGGCGAAGTCATCGAAGAAGGCTTTGGTTCTTGTATAGGTGTGAGGCTGGAACACAACCCAGAGTTCCTTGTGAGGATATTTTGAAGCAGCCCCCAAGGTTGCCTTAATCTCTGTAGGGTGGTGAGCGTAATCGTCAACGATTGTAACTTCACCGACTTTGCCCTTATACTCAAATCTTCTGTCGATACCGTGGTAGTTCTTAAGAGCAGGGATGGCAATGTCATCACCAATCTTAAGTGTATCTGCCAAAGCAAGAGCAGCAAGGCTATTAGATACGTTCTGCATTCCGGGAATGGAAAGGGTAACCTTTCTCTCTCCAAGAGGTGTTACAGCCGTATAGCTTGCGCAGCCGAAATCATCAAAGGCAACATCCTTTGCGGTGTAGTCAAAGTTTCCTCTTATACCATAGGTAAGAACTTTACACTTAATTCCCTCAGTAATTTCTGAGAGGTTTTCGATTTCGCCATTAATAATGAGAGTTCCATCATCCGCAATCTGGCTTGCAAACTTGTGGAAGGAATGTCTGATGTCATCAAGGTCCTTAAAGAAATCCAGATGATCTTCTTCAATATTAAGAATAAGACCAACAGTAGGGTAAAGGCTTAAGAAACTGTTGGTGTATTCGCAGGCCTCAGTTACAAAGTAATCGGGACCGCCCACTCTGATGTTTCCGCCGATGCTCTTTAAGATACCGCCGATTGAAAGTGTGGGGTTAACCTCTGCAGACATAAGAATCTCGGAAATCATACTTGTTGTTGTGGTCTTTCCGTGGGTTCCGCTTATGGCTACGGAAGTCTTGTAGTTATTCATAAGCTGGCCTAAAAGCTCAGCTCTTGTAAGCATGGGAAGCTCGGCCTTAACACAGGCTGCAAACTCGGGGTTATCGGAGTGGATTGCTGCAGTGTAAACTACGCAGTCGATACCGGGCTCGATATTGGAAGCCCGCTGACCGATGAAAATCTTTGCCCCGTTCTTTTCAAGAGTGGCAGTAAGGTCGCTTGCCTTGTTGTCGGAACCTGAAACAGTGAAGCCCTCTCTTAAAAGAACCTCTGCAAGACCGGACATGCTGATTCCGCCGATTCCGATGAAGTGTATATGAATTGGTTTATTGAAATCTATCTTATACATATATGGATTAAACCTCCAAAGTTTAAGTACGTCCACTACATTATAGCCACTTGATGCGAAAAAGACAAATTCCATTATTTTTCACAAAAAATGCCGAAAAATCGTCTAACTTTTGTTCACTTTTGTATAATTTATGCTATAATTATTATACTTATCTCCGCTTTATCAATTATTTACCGTGAGGTGTCAAATATGATAAAAAAAGAAATGATCGCCATGCTTCTTGCGGGAGGACAGGGCAGCAGACTGGGTGTTCTCACATCCAAGGTTGCGAAACCCGCTGTGGCTTTTGGCGGAAAGTACAGAATTATTGATTTCCCTCTGAGCAACTGTATCAACTCAGGTGTTGACACGGTTGGCGTCTTGACTCAGTATCAACCCCTTAGATTAAACAGCCATATAGGAATAGGTATCCCTTGGGATTTAGATAGAAATATAGGCGGCGTATCCGTACTTCCTCCCTACGAGAAGATAGAGAGTACGGAGTGGTATACGGGAACCGCAAATGCCATTTATCAGAACATTGATTACATGGAGCAGTACAACCCTGACTATGTTCTGATTCTTTCAGGCGACCATATTTATAAGATGGACTACGAAGTAATGCTTGACTATCACAAGCAGAACGGTGCGGAGGCCACCATTGCCGTTATGCCCGTTCCCATTGAGGAGGCAAGCCGTTTCGGCGTTATAATCACCGACGAGAATCACAAGATTGAAGATTTCGAAGAGAAACCCGAGAACCCCAGAAGTAATCTGGCAAGCATGGGTATCTATATATTTAACTGGAAGGCACTTAAGGATTCTTTGATTGCCCTTTCCAACCAGCCGGGACTGGATTTTGGTAAGCACATAATTCCCTACCTTCACGAGCAGAAGGCTCCTTTGTATGCTTATGAGTTTAACGGATACTGGAAGGATGTTGGAACCCTTTCTTCTTATTGGGAAGCAAACATGGAGCTTATTGACCTGGTTCCCGACTTTAACCTCTATGAAGAGTACTGGAAGATTTATACAAAGAGTGAGATTCTTCCTCCTCAGTATATTTCCGGCGACAGCGTAATAGATAAGAGTATCATCGGTGAAGGTTCCGTAATCGATGGCCAGGTAATCAATTCCGTAATCGGCTGCGGCGTCAGAATAGGAAAAGGTGCCATCGTCAGAGACTCCATCATCATGAACCGAAGCGTCATAGAAGAAGGTTGTGAGCTGTACAAGGCCATCGTAGCTGAGGACGTTACTGTGGGAACCGGAAGCAAGCTTGGTATCGGCGATGAAGTGGAGAACGAGACCGATCCTCACATTTATAACCACGGACTTGTTACCGTCGGAGAGAAGAGCATTATCCCTCCGGGAGTTACTATAGGTAAAAACACATGTATCTTCGGAGTCACCGAAGCGGAGGATTACCCCGACGGCAATCTTGCCAGCGGCAAAACTTTGATAAAGGCAGGTGAGGAGATTTGAGAGCGATAGGTATTATTTTGGCAGGTGGAAACAACCACCGCATGAAAGAACTTTCCCAGAACCGTGCCATCGGAGCAATGCCCATTGCGGGAAGTTACAGAAGTATCGATTTTTCCTTAAGTAATATGTCCAACTCTCATATCCAGAAGGTTGCTGTGTTCACACAGTACAATGCCCGTTCTTTAAATGAGCATCTGTCATCATCCAAGTGGTGGGACTTTGGACGTAAGCAGGGAGGACTTTTCGTTTTTACCCCTGCAATGACTGCAGATAACTCCAACTGGTATCGTGGCACAGCTGATGCCATCTACCAGAACCTTTCATATCTTAAGGATTCACACGAACCTTACGTTGTAATCGCTTCCGGCGACTGCGTTTACAAGCTTGACTACAACAAGGTTTTGGAATATCACGTAGACAAGAAGGCAGACATCACCATCGTTTGCAAGGACATGGATCCCAATCTTTCAGTAGACAGATTCGGAACCATCAAGATGAACGAGGAAAGCAGAATTGAGGAGTTTGAGGAGAAACCTCTCATCAGCAAATCAAGCACTGTTTCCTGCGGAATCTACGTAATAAGAAGACGTCTTCTTATCGAAATGATTGAAAGATGCGCAGAGGAGGACCGCTACGACTTCGTACGGGACATTCTTATCCGCTACAAGGATATGAAGCGCCTCTACGGCTACAAGATAAAGGACTACTGGAGAAACATCGCATCTGTTGATGATTACTTCAGCACCAACATGGACTTCTTAAAGCCCGAGATCAGGGATTACTTCTTTCATCAGTATCCCGACATCTACTCCAAGGTTGATGATCTTCCTCCTGCGAAATACAACTCGGGAGCAAGCATCAAGAACAGCCTTATTTCTTCCGGGTGTATCGTAAACGGAACCGTCGAAGATTCGGTGCTCTTCAAGAAGGCCTATATCGGAAACAACTGCTACATCAAAAACTCCATTATTCTCAACTATGTTTACATTGGGGATAATACGCATATCGAGAACTGTATCGTTGAGTCTCGTGGTACCATCAGGGCCAACTCCTACTATAAAGGGGAAAACGGCGTCCAAATTGTAGTTGAGAAAGGTGACCGTTACGTGTTGTAGGTTACTGCTAAGGCTTCGCGGGTACGGTTAATGTTTATGCCTCTCGGGCACGCTCTCGCTTATATGCTCCACGTAGCCCCACTAAGCTCGAAAAAACCTCGCTAAGTGGGAACGGTCGCATAAAGCCACTCGAGACATAAACATTAATCGTACCCGCTAATTTTATGTAATTTCAACGATATAAATTAACCGATTCTGATATTGTTTTTGACCCTGATTTGGAATAAAATATAATAGATAGTGGTTGAAATTTGAAATAAAACTACAAATATGTAAGGAGGGATATCATGGACAGACAATATGATGTTATTGTCGTAGGTGCAGGTAACGGTGGTTTGGTTGCTGCTGCAAACTGTGCCAAGCATGGCTTGAAGACGCTGCTTCTCGAGAAGCATAACATCCCCGGTGGATGTGCAACCAGCTTCGTAAGAGGACGTTTCGAATTTGAGCCTTCATTGCATGAACTGTGTTCGGTTGGTACACCCGAGAATCCCGACACGGTTTATAAGATTTTTGATGAATTGGGTGCGAAGATTGACTGGCGTTATGAGAACAACATGTATCGAGTAATCGCTAAGGGAGAGAATGGTTATGACGTAACCGTAAAGGGCGGAATCGACGGATACTGTGATTCCATCGAAGCAGCTTGTCCCGGAAGCCGCAAAAGCGTTAAGGCTTTCCTTGATCTGGTAGTTAACTGCAAACAGGCAGTAGAGTACATCACAAAGAAGAAGGGTAATCCCAACAAGCTTGTGATGGCTTTAAAGTATGGAAACTTCATGCGCTGTGCTTCCCACTCTGTTGAGGAAGTTCAGATTGCTCTCGGTATGCCTGAGAAAGCAAGAAATATCGTTAATACTTACTGGGGATACCTTGGTGTACCCACAGATGAACTAAACTGCATGCATTACCTCAACATGGTAACCGGCTATGTGAAGGACGGCGCAGCAATGCCTGCAAAGCGTTCACATGAGTTATCCGAAGCTTTAATTAAGGTATTTCAGGATAATGGCGGTGAGGTTTGGTATAACAGCGAAGTTACAGAATTCCTTACAGATGAAAGCGGAAGAATCAACGGCGTTGTTGCAAATGGCGATAAGTTATTTGCAAAAGAAATCATTTCAAATGTTATTCCCAACAACGTTTACAGCAGAATGGACGAGAAGAAAGTTCCCGAGAACGACCTTAAACTTGCCAATGCAAGAGAGTTCGGTATTTCGCTTGAAACAGTTTATATCGGTTGTGATTGTACCGCAGAGGAACTTGGAGTTAAGGATTACACAGTATTTGTTGTCAATGATCCCAACCCCAGAGTTGAGCACGATACAAGAGGCCTTTATATCGTTAACAGCTTAAACAAGGTTGTTCCCGAAAGCTCACCTGAGGGAACATGTACATTATTCTTCACATATCTTTGCTACGGTTCCGATATTCCTAAGGACTTAAAGCCTGAAGAGTATAAGAAATGGAAGAATGCTCATGCAGAGAAATATATAAAAGATTACGAAGAGCTTATGGGAATTGACATTCGTTCTCACATTGAAGAGATTTCAGTGGCTACACCCGTAACCTTTGCAAGATACCTTGGAACTCCTGACGGAACAATTTATGGATACAAGCTTTCCGGATGGGATCACCTTATGTCTCGTACAGCCCATGTGAAAGCGGATTTCACCATTCCGGGACTCACATTTGTAGGCGGTCACTCTTCAAGAGGTGACGGATACAGTTCTTCCTATATCATCGGTTACCAGCATTCCAACCAGGTGATTAACAGATTGAAAGGGGGTAATTAATCATGAGTAAACCGAATATTAAATCCCTCGACATGATGAAATTCACTGCAATGGTTCCTACCAGAGAGGAGAAAATCGCTGCAGCGCCCGCAAAGAAGCTTCCTGAGCTTAAATCCTATAAGGCAAACGAATTGGCAGCAGCTCTTCACCCTACAGTTCAGCACCTTGTTGTAGCTGAGGTTATAGATGCGGCTCCCGATGTTAAGACTTTCGTTCTTAAAGCAGATGCAGAAGCAGGTACCAAGTCTTTGGCATATTTTAGTGCCGGCCAGTACTTAAGCCTTTCTCTTAAGATTGGCGAGAGCACAATTACCCGTCCTTACTCTCTTTCATCTTCCCCACAGGAAGCTCTTGAAGGAAAGTACATGTTAACAATTAAAAGAGCAGGCGAAGGCCTTGTTTCAAACTTTATTCTTGATAACTGGAAAGTTGGAGAGAAGGTTACAGCAAGTGCTCCTCTTGGAGTATTTACCTACGAGCTTCTTCGTGATGCGGGGACTGTAATCGGTCTTGCAGGCGGCAGCGGAATCACACCTTTCCGTTCACTTGCCAAAGCCATCGCAGACGGTGACGAGGATGCAAAGCTTATTCTCCTTTACGGTTCAAGAACTCTTGAGGATGCAGTTTTCCAGGCTGAGTTTAAGGAGCTTGAGAAGAGCTGTGACAAGTTTAAACTTGTAAATGTCCTTAGTGACGCTGAGGCAGAAGGCTGTGAGCATGGCTTCATTACAGCTGATCTTATTAAGAAATATGCTCCTGCCGATGAGGATTATTCAATCTTCATGTGCGGACCTCAGGCAATGTACAACTTTGCAGATAAAGAGATTGCAACCCTCGGAATCCGCCGCAAGTTTGTACGTCACGAATTATTCGGCGAGTACAGAAATCCTGAGAAGGATGCAGACTTCCCTAAGGGCAAGGAAGGCAAGTATACACTTTCTGTTAAGATGGCAGGAAAAGAATTCACCATCCCCTGCACATCAGAAGAGTCCTTACTTGTTGCCATGGAGAGAGCAGGCATTGCAGCTCCCGCCCAGTGTCGAAGCGGAATCTGCGGCTATTGCCACTCCCAGCTTCTTAAGGGTGATGTATATGTTCCCAAGTCAGTTGACGGCCGCCGTCTTGCTGACCTTCAGTTTGGCTACATTCATCCCTGCATTACCTTCCCTGTAAGCGACGTCTCCATCGACGTTCCCCCTGCAAGGACAGTATAGCAACCTATAAAGCTATAAATAACCCCGGACAAGATTCTACTTGCCCGGGGTTTTATGCTATACTTGGATTGAGAATCAGAAGGGAATAAAGATATGTACGTAATAGTGGGCCTGGGAAATCCGGGCAAGAAATATGAGAATACCCGTCACAACGTGGGCTTTGCGGTAATCGATAAGCTCGCAAAAGATTGTGACATTAAAGTAAATAAGAGCAAGCACTCCGCAAAGATTGGCGAGGGCGTAATCGAGGGCGAGAAGGTGGTTCTTGCCAAGCCTCAGACTTACATGAACCTTAGCGGAATGAGTGTAAGAAGCCTCATGGACTTTTATAAGATTGACCCCGAGAGCGAGCTTATCATAATCTCCGATGACATCGACCTTCCCACAGGAAATCTTCGAATCAGAAAGAGCGGAAGTGCCGGCGGACATAACGGCTTAAAGAGCATTATCGCAAATGTAGGAACACAGGGTTTTACCAGAATAAGAGTTGGCGTCGGGGCCAAAATTGAAGGTGAAGATCTGGCGGACCATGTGCTCGGCCACTTTAATAAAGACGACGCGAAGATTATCGAGATTGCGGCGGAAACCGCAGCCGAGGCCATTAAGACAATGTTAACCGATGGCGTTGACAAGGCCATGAACAAGTTTAACACCAAGAAAAGAAAAGACGATGCAAGCACTACTGACCCTGCTTAACGAGTTGGCGGATTTTTCCGCCATGAGGGACAATCTAAAAAAGAATAAAGCAATATTTCTAAACGGGCCGGTAGATTCAGAGAAGCTTCACTTAATCTATGGGCTCTCAGAAGGATACAAAGTAAAAGTCGTTTTGACCTACTCTGAAGCAAGAGTCAGGGAAATCATGGAGGATGCCAAACTCTATGACAGATTCGTTTACTCCTATCCCGCAAGAGACCTGATTTTCTATCAGGCGGACATCCACGGAAACCAGCTGACCAAAGAGCGAATAAGAGCATGCAAGAGAATAATGGAAGGAAAGCCCATTACTCTTGTGACGACTTTTGATGCCCTCATGTCACCCCAGCCTCCTTTGAGCGTTTTAAAGGACGCAATGGTTTACATAAAAAAAGATGACGACCTGGAACTGGCCTCTCTTTCTGAGAAACTGGTGAGGATGGGTTATGAGAAAGTCTACCAGGTAGACTCCCCGGGACAGTTTTCAGTCCGCGGCGGAATCGTTGATATATACGATTTGACCGAAGAAAACCCCGTTCGAATGGAACTTTGGGGCGACACTGTGGATTCCATCCGATCCTTTGACGTACTTAGCCAAAGGAGCATTGAGGAGTTGCAGTCTTTTTGCGTTTACCCTGCAACGGAAATTATTCTCAGCAAGGAAGAGCTGGCAGCAGGCCTTAAAAAGATTGAGAAAGAGGCCGTAACTCAGGAAGAGAAGTTAAGAGCCGACTTCAAAACCGAGGAAGCTCACAGGGTTAAGCAGCAGTTCAAAGAATTAAAAGAGCGACTTACAGAGTTTAATGACTTCACCAACCTGGAAAGTTATGTAAACTATTTCTATAAAGATACGGCATCTCTGGCGGATCTTATCAAAGATGAGAAACATATATTTTTCCTTGATGAGCCCGGCAGAATAAAGGAGCACGCCGAGGCCACCGAGGCGGAGTTTAAGGAGAGCATGTCCCACAGACTTGAGAAGGGCTACATCCTTCCGGGACAGCTAAACATTCTCTACTCCACAAACAAAACTATCGCAAAACTTCAGGGCGACCCCATAGTTTCCCTTTCAACCCTTGAAGGCAAAACCAAATTTATCTCCATTGACGCAACCTTCAACATTGAAACCAGAAGTATCGCATCCTTTAACAACAGTTTTGACTCCCTTGTGAAGGATTTAAAGAAATACAAGAAGGACAACTACAGAGTCCTTCTCCTTTCCGGCTCCAGAACCAGGGCAAAGCGTCTGGCAGAGGATTTAAGAGACCAGGAAATTCCTGCGGTTTATTCTGAGGACCCCGCCAGAAGCGTGATTCCCGGAGAGGTTTTGGTTTGCTACGGCCATGTAAGAAGAGGATTCACCTATCCCCTTCTTAAGTTCGTGTGCATTTCAGAGTCCGACATTTTCGGCGCCGAGAAGAAGAAAAAGAAGAAATACTCCCCTTACAAGGGCCAGGGTCAGGCCATTGCTGATTTTGCCGAGCTAAGAATCGGTGACTATGTAATTCATGAAACACATGGCCTTGGAATATACAGGGGTATTGAAAAGATTGCCGTTGAGGGCATCGCCAAGGATTACATGAAGATTGAATACCGTGACGGAGGAGTTCTCTACATCCCTGCCACAGGTCTTGATCTTTTGCAAAAATACGCGGCCTCCGATTCCGGCAAACACAAACTTAATAAGCTTGGTTCCAAAGAATGGGTTAAGACCAAGACCAAGGTTAAGGGCGCTGTCGAAGAGATTGCCAAGGATCTGGTTGAACTTTACGCCAAGAGGCAGGACAGAAACGGGTACGTCTACGGCAAGGATACGGTTTGGCAAAAAGAGTTTGAGGAGATGTTCCCCTTCGAGGAGACAGAGGATCAGCTTGCTGCCATTGAAGCCACCAAGGCCGACATGGAAAGCACCAAGATAATGGACAGACTTATCTGCGGTGACGTGGGATACGGAAAGACCGAGATTGCCATCCGTGCAGCCTTCAAGGCAGTGCAGGAGGGAAAGCAGGTGGTTTATCTGGTGCCCACCACAATCCTTGCGCAACAGCACTACACCACATTTACACAGAGGCTTAAAGACTTCCCTGTGAGAGTTGAACTTTTGAGCAGATTCCGTTCTTCCGCTCAACAGAAGAAGACCGTTGAGGAACTAAGAAAGGGCATGGTTGATATCGTCATTGGAACCCACAGAGTTCTTTCCGATGATGTTTCCTATAAAGACCTGGGACTTCTTATTATCGATGAGGAGCAGCGTTTTGGCGTAACTCATAAGGAAAAAATCAAAAAGCTCCGAGAGAACGTTGACGTTTTAACCCTCACCGCAACTCCCATTCCAAGGACTCTTCACATGTCACTTATCGGCATAAGAGATATGTCAATTTTGGAGGAGGCACCCGAGGACAGACTTCCCATTCAGACCTATGTTTTGGAATACAACGAAGAGATAGTCAGGGAAGCCATCGTAAGAGAACTTTCAAGAAACGGCCAGGTTTACTATGTTTATAACCAGGTCAATAACATAGCGGATATTGCCGCAAAGATTCAGGAGCTGGTTCCCGAGGCAAACGTAGCCTACGCTCACGGCCAGATGAAGGAGCACCAGCTTGAGAAAATCATGTATGACTTCGTGGCGGGAGAAATCGACGTTCTGGTTTCCACCACAATCGTTGAGACGGGACTTGATATCAGTAACGTCAACACCATGATTATCCACGACTCCGACAGAATGGGCCTTTCACAGCTTTATCAGTTGAGGGGGCGCGTTGGAAGATCAAATCGAACTGCATATGCCTTTTTAATGTACAAACGTGATAAAATGATTACAGAGGTTGCAGAGAAGAGACTTGAGGCTATAAGGGAATTCACCGACCTTGGCAGCGGCTTTAAGATTGCAATGCGTGACCTTGAAATCCGTGGCGCCGGTAATCTTCTTGGGCGAACCCAGCACGGCCACATGGAAGCCGTGGGTTATGAGATGTACTGCAAGATGCTTAACGAAGCCGTTAAGAGTCTCAAGGGAATAGATGAAATCAAAGACTTCCCTACAGTCATCGATTTAGATGTAGACGCTTTTATCCCGGCAGAATACATTGTAAACGAGGTGCAAAAACTCGATATCTACAAACGTATCACCGGCATAGAAACGAAAGCAGAGTCAGAGGATATGAAGGGCGAGCTTTTAGACCGTTTCGGAGCGGTGCCCACCTCGGTTGAAAACCTTTTAAGAATCGCTTTAATAAGGGTTGCGGCTCACAAATTATTCTTTACGGAAATCAAGGGAAAGAATGAAAAGATTACCTTTACTTTCTATCCCGGAGCCAGAATTAACGCGGCTAAGATTCCGGAATTCCTTAGTAACTACAAGAAGAAAATGAGCTTTACAGCCGTTGGAGTTCCATATTTTACCTACAAATACGAGAAGACCGGCATAATCGATAAGGATGCCGAGAATCTTCTTAAAGATACAGAAGACATACTGGAAAAAATGCAGATTCTACTGGAGACAGCCGAATAGATTTTTCGGCGAAGGAGGTCTATGGACGGAAGCTGGAATATCAAAAAACAATTTCTTGTACGTGCGGTACTGCCTGTCATCGGGCTTGGCCTGATTCTTACAATTGTGGGGTACTACTCCTTCAGATTTGCCATGCTTGGGGAGACCAAGCAGGAGCTGGAGCACACCGGAAGCACCATGCTTTTATACTATGACATGACTTATCCCGGTGACTACGAGCTGGTGAATAACGGCACCGCCGAGAAGCCCCAGTACGAGCTGGAAAAGGGCGGCGTTACAATAACCAGGGATTACACCTACATTGACGCCTTAAAAGAGAAGACGGGAATCGATGTTTCCTTCTACTATTCCGACACCATAATCCTTACAACCATAGGCGCCGGAACCACCGGTCGTCCTGTTGGCTACGGATGTCCCCAGTCCATTATGGAGGACGTTTTGCTTGGAGGGCAGCCACATTTCTACGAAGCTGCAGCCATCGGAAGCGAGAATTATTACGCATACTATGCTCCCGTCACCAATCCCGATGGACAGATAATCGGAATGATTTTTGCGGGCAAGCCTTCAGAGACCCTTAAAAAGAATCTGGTAAAAGCGTTAATTCCTCTGATATTAATCGGCACGGTTCTCGTAATCGGCATCGGAGCCATCAGCGCCAGATCCGGTCAGAGAATGGTTTCTGCCATTGAAAAAGTCGACAAGTACTTCGCAGCCGTCTCCGAGGGAAATCTTAACGCAATGCTTCACCCGGAGATTGCGGGTCGAAAAGACGAACTTGGAACCATGGCAAGAAATGCCCAGACCATGCAGAAATCCTTAAAGAAACTGATTGAGTGTGACGGTCTTACTGAACTTTTCAACCGTCGTTACGCGGAGAAGAGACTTAATCAGGTTTATACCAAAAATACCGCAAATGAAGCACCCTTTTGCGTATCAAT
>JAFZSQ010000034.1 GCA_017619295.1 Lachnospiraceae bacterium | reverse complement strand
TTAAGGATAACCTGCTCACGGCTTGTAACATTGAATGCTACACATGTCTCAGAGTTAAGTCCGAGTTCCTTGTAGTTGTCTACCTTAGCCTTAGAAGCTGTATATACAACGAAGTTGGGCTCGAAGTTAGCCTCTTCCTCTGCTGTAGGCTGGATGAACATGTTCTTGATGAAGTGAGCCTGCCAAGCAACCTCAACGATGAAACGGACTGCAAGACGGGTATCCTTGTTAGCACCGCAGAAAGCATCGACTACGAAAAGTCTCTTGTTGCAAAGTTCCTTCTTAGCAAGATCCTTAACTGTTGCCCACACTTCCTCGCTCATGGGATGGTTGTCGTTCTTGTACTCATCTGTTGTCCACCAAACGGTGTCCTTGGAGTTCTTGTCCATTACGATATATTTATCTTTAGGTGAACGTCCTGTATAGATACCTGTCATAACGTTAACGGTATCAAGCTCTGTTTTCTGGCCTACCTCAAATCCTGTGAGATCTGCTTTAGTCTCCTCTTCATAAAGCATCTCATATGAAGGATTGTACACGATTTCAGTTGTGCCGGTAATGCCGTATTTGGTTAAATCGACTTTTGACATGAAATGTCCTCCTTTTATTGAAAAAAAATAATTAACTGTTACAGTAACCTGGCGCCAAAACTGTACCCTTTTAGCGCGTCAAAGATATTATGGCAAAACAACCCATAAATGTCAACATTTTAACATAGAATTTTATGTTAGTTAAAAGGTGTCCAATCCAGTCCAAGTCCATCAAAGAAGAAAGCAGACACTCCGTTATTAAGGATATATGCAACTACCATTCTTTGTGTTGGTACCTCAGCCCAGGTATATAAGCCTGAAAGCTCGCCGTATATACTCTCGTTCTGTACTGTGATTCCATTATTGCTTCCATATGTATAGATTCTGGTTGTATCCTCTCCAAAGTTCTTATATGCCTCAACCTCGTCTCCGCTTCCGGAAGCAATGGTCCATCCGGCCTTTTTAAACATCTCCTCACAGGTCATGCTTGTGTTGTACGTTCCTCCACCTGTAGATGCTCCTGCTGATTTGGTGCCACTTCCAGAATCGGAAGATGAACCTGCAGCTTCAAAGGGTCTTGCGCTCTCATTCTCTGCTCTAAGTTCTTCTTCATCGATGGGGTCAAAAGGCTCTGATATTTCAACATCACCAATGCTCATTTCAACGCCATATGTTGCCTTTAACGCATCTCTTACCGGAATGAGTCTGTCAGTTTCTTCCTTAATGGTGGCATTCTGTTCTGTAAGTTCCGCAATGGCGGTATCAAGTTCAGATTCCGTTACAGGAGGTATATCTATTTCTCCCACTTCGCTTGAAAAATCACGTACAGGTCTTAACCATTTGGGATTTTCTGATGCAGGCTGTTTAAGTTTTTCTGAAGCAGGCACATATGTGTCCTCTTTTAAAATCTCTTCTCTGTATGGAGCCTCATAATAAGAAACTTCCATTAAAAGATCGCAATAATCATTCCAAAGAACAGCATTTTCTCTATATAATTCTTCGTATTGCGCTTTCTTGTCCACAGGAGTTTCCTCCTTGGTTTCCTGCGATGTTTCAGAAGTCTCTCCTGTACTCTCTGTTTCTTCTTTGCCACATCCTGCGAAAATAAGGGTTCCAAGGACAAGGCCTGATAAAATCAATAATTTAATTCTTTTCATATTATTCACCACTGCCTTCTCCATAGTTTTCCGGTGCACCCCAGTTCTGTTCATAGTAAGAAGTGATACCGGTCATTCCGTTATCCGTTTCGGTTTCACCCACCTGGAATCCTCCCAAATTACCACTGTAAGATGGATCGTCCGTTCCTGCCAATCTCGCTATGAATCCTCCATTATCAAGAATAGATACCTCTGTAAAATATACATATTTGTAGTTAAGATAATCATTCTCAAAGGAGTCAATGTGCGCCGCTCTGTTCCAGTTTGCGTCATAAAAATCTACCAATGTATGACCGTTTTCAATGTGAGTAACGGCTACCACAGGAAGTATTCCGTTAATTGTAGGAACATCGCCTACGATGGGCTGCTGATATTCAGTATTGCCATTACTATCCGTTGTTTCTGCAATGAGCTTGGCTTCTGTATTTGCTATATCTTCCTGCCTGTCATAGCTCTTTACAAGGGCATCCTTCTTTTTCTGGATGATTTCTTCCTGCTTTCTGAACATCTCCTCAGCCTTGGGAGATTTTGCTACTATAACTGTTTGTGAAGCAAAAAGTTCATCATAAAGATAAAGAGGGCATTCCATTTTGATGACGTCATAATGGGCAACAGGCAGTCCATCGGAGTTTGTATCCATATAAGCACGAACCATTATGCCCTGCTCTTCCATCATCTCAATATGCTCTTTTGTGAAATGCATAATGAATTCTACTTTTTCAACTCTTCCGTCATCATATACCTTATCAACCACCATTTTGGCAGGGTACAATGTCTGACCTACCAAAAGGCTTTCATATGATGCGCAAATATGGTGTGAGCCCTCTTTAAAGTCGGAATCCTCGCAAGCTTTCCACTGTGTCTTTGTCAGAGTAACAGGCTCAGCAATGGTATATTCAAAGTCATCAAATACAATGGGCTCAGCAAGACCCGCCGGCACTTTTACATACTCGCCATCTACAATGTATCCGTCGCTTTCCTTATAACCGTCTTCACCCCAGTAAGATTCATGAACGGATACAGAAGGCTCTCCAACACCTACTCCCTCATCGGGATTGTAATAATAGTGTTCACTGTAAGTCCTTCTCTCATCGGCATAATACTGCTCCATCTGATTGGGCTTGCCTGCGTCCTGATTACAGTTAATCGCCTTACCATCCTCATACTTGTTCCAAGAATATGAATATGTGGAACGAAGGGTATTGCCCTTCTCATCTTCCATGTACACTACCAGGTTATTGGCAAAATCTCTGCCTGTGCGATAGATTTCTTTATCATCCTTATCGCAGAGACTGACATTGGGATAATACTGCCCGTCAAGTCCCCTGGTCCAGTACCTGTAAGCTGTCATCCCGTTATCAAGCTCCAGGGTTTCCTGCATTTCTTCAATATCTTCCTTATCCTTGGGCGCCCAAAGAGAAGGATCCAAGGTGGGAGATTTATATATCTTCCCGTCAGCATCCGTCAGCTTTAAATCAGCCGGCAAATAAAAGCCGTTGCCGTAATCCTTAAGTGTCATCTCCTTCGCATTTGCCGTAATGGGCAAAAGAAGAAATGCACCAAGGATAAATGCTGATAGTGTTATTAGTCTTTTTATCATAAGTTATTGCTCCTTGTATTAAAGTTCTATTTCTAATTATCAGAAAAGGAGCAGGGTATCCCCTACTCCCTTATTTACATTTGAAGTCATGCCCATTCTTGAACCACTCCCCCACAATAAAAAAGCCCGTAACCACATGGTTTTAAAAGCATGTAGTTACGGGAACTATTATATATACATATATACATGAAGTCAATGGGATATACGCGGTCTAAGAGGATGTTTTGAAACACCGTCCCTTGGGTTCTCTCTATATTTCTGCTGTTTCTTTTTTAAGCCATTTACGCTCGTCCTCGGTAAGGTAATCCTTGGTCATTTCATAAACGGACTTCTGGTAAGCATTGACAGCCTTAAGTTCTTCCTTGGTGAAATACTTAGGGTCAAGAGCATCTCTGTCGAGAGGTGTGTAAGTTAGCATCTCGAAATCCATAAACTGGCCGTCGCCATTCTTTTCAGCATTTCTGGCAACAAGAACATTCTCAATTCGAATGCCGTGGCTTCCCTCAATGTAAACACCGGGCTCGTCAGTTACACACATACCTGCCTCTATAACGGCTTCCTTCTGACCGGGATTGTATTTCCAGCGAATGTTGTGAGGGCCTTCGTGAACGTTAAGGATGTAGCCTACGCCATGGCCGGTTCCACACTTATAATCCATCCCGCGATCCCAGAGTGGCTTACGTGCGAGAATATCGAGATTTTTACCGGAACAGCCATATAACCACTTGGCGTTTGCCAGGGCAAGCATTCCCTTAGCCACGTCACAGTAATCTCTCTTTATGTTCTCATCAAGAGGTCCAATGGTAATTGTTCTTGTAATATCCGTTGTAGCTCCGAGATACTGTCCGCCGGAGTCCACAAGAAGCTGATTCTTGGGTTCAAGTACCTTAAACGATGTTTCTGTTGCCTCATAGTGCATCATTGCGGCATTCTCAGCATAAGCACTGATTGTAGGGAAGGATAAATCCAAAAATCCCGGAATCTGACGTCTCAAATTATCAAGGTACATCGCTGCTGAGTACTCGGTAATCTCCTGTTTTCCTATATTATGTTTAAGCCAGTAGATGAACTTTGTCACAGCAACAGAGTCTTTAATATAGAAGTCTCGCATCAGGTTTAATTCCTGTTCGCTTTTGACTGCCTTAAGAATCTCTGTGGGATTGGGTTTGTCAACGAATTCAGCTTTCTCGGAAATAAGCTTATATATAAGGAAGCTTACATTGCTTCCGTCAGCCATGACGCGGTCCTTCATCTCATATTCTTTAAGGAAGGGAACAAACTCGTCATATCCTCTGATGACAATATAGTTTGATGCGGCATAAGCTCTGAATTCATCAGTAATCTCCTCATCCTGAATGAAGAAATACGTCTGATCTTTAGTGATATAGCCATAGCTTAAAGCAACAGGGTTACACTCTACATCGCCGCCTCTTATGTTAAGAAGCCACATAAGGTCATCAAGTTTGGAAATAAGAAGTTCCTCGCACTCTTCCTCTTCCATCTTCTCAACAACAGATTTCATCTTGTCTGCCATTTTGACACCGGCAACGTTCTGATCAAGAATCATAACCTCATGCTTGGGAAGGGAAGGTCTGTCATTCCAAAGCTTACCGGGCAAATCAAGCTCATAGTTAAGGGTAACACCAAGTTTAAGCATGGCAACTTCAAGTTTTTGTCCGAAAGCACAGTCTACACATCTTCCGTCAAAGCCTACGCAGTCACCCTCTTTGACATGACTCTTTAAGTACTCTAATATTGTAGGAACGCCTTCGTTTCCCATTCTGAATAAGGTAACGCCGCTTCCCTCAAGTTCTTTTTCCGCCTGAATGAAGTAACGTCCGTCAGTCCAAAGGCCCTGCTCCTCTTTTGAAATAACAAGGGTGCCGTTGGAACCTGTGAATCCGCAGAGCCATTCTCTTTCTTTAAAGAAAACGTCTACGTACTCGGAATTATGATAATCGGCTGTAGGAATTATGTAAAAATCAACATTGTTATCTTTCATCAAATTGAGCAATGCTTCTATTCTTTCATGGTATACGTTCATAAAAATACCGCCTTTCATTCAATGTCATTATTTTACATTAATACCCTCGTTCCCTCAACCCCGAAACAATGCAAATACAGAACTTTCCACTAAAATGATTCCTCACATATAAGAGGCGCATAATACTCAACCCTTATGGGATAAGTATATGCGCCTTTATTAGTCAAATTCTATTCGACGTGGTTCATATCAAATGTCAGAGTAACTGTTTTGTCCGGATTCTTTGACTTGTAGTTATCAAGTGTAACCTCAACATCTTTGTAATGTTCAGATGTTTTAAATCTGTGCTCAGTTACGTTGGCAACACCATCCTCGCCATATTCAAACTCCGTTACAACGACGTAGTACTCGTAATCGCTAATATCTACATTATAACCGTTCACATACGCAATAGATGTCGCCGTCAACCCATCCATGCGAAGAGTGTTTCCATATCCTCCACCAAGCATTCGATCCTTGTCCTGACGATAATCACTTACATACATTTCTCTGTTGTCAGAATCCAGATATACATACAAACTGGCATCAGGGGTCTCAAAGCTTCTGTGGGTTCCCTGAGGAAACTTCTTGAAGAATAAAAGTGTATCCATAGGTACTTCATATAAGGATGCATCGAGAGGTTTGCTCAAGTACTTGCAGTTCTGATACTCTCCGTTTGTATTACTTGGATCATATATATAATGACAATCGCCATACCAGTCATATCCCACATAAGAAATCTTTGGATAGTTCGAAGTATCATCATATTTTTCATAAACAACATTGCCGGATATATTTGCCTCTGAATACGAGCGCTCATTCAGGTAATCATATACTTTCTTTGCGTCCGCTTCATTTTCAAAAACATATTTATGGATGCTCTCGCACATCATTCCGTTTATGTCAAAGCCGGCCATCTCATAACTGATGCAGGGAACCGACTCACCGGAACCGGAACCATAGTACATACTGTTGGGACTGCTTACCGTAATAACGTAATCGTCACTCTCAGCTTTAAAATACTGTGCATCACCCGCATCCTTCTTATCGATAAGTCCGAATATATCCTTATCTTCATAGTCTTTCGGCGCATTATGTTTGTCTGTAACAATCTGGTAGAGAGATACGGATTTATACTGAGAGCCACCATTTACGGAGCGCTCGGAATAACCGATGTTTCCGCTTCTGTCATCCTTATAAAGGCTCACATCCGCAATCCTGTCATCACCTACGAATGTGTTATAAACACAGGCATTGGTATATGAGTCGTAATCGTATTCAGCCTTGTCGTAATTCTCTTCTATTCCATATAGTTCTACCCTGTTGTCATCTACTTCTCCGGTCAGATAAACCAAACCGCCCTTCAGCACTCTCCCTTCCAGGTATCCTACAGCGTCCGAGTAGTTGTCACTGAAATAGAAGCCGCTCCAATCAGCCTGTGCGGGGCTTACACACTGCAGATCATTAAGTTCTTCAGCCAAAAGTTTGGCATATTCATCCTCAGAAACGTTTTTTACCACATTAGATAAATTGCCTTCAAGAATTGTGTCGTCACTGGTTGAGCCACCGGTTTGATCAACACATCTCATGTGAAAATCGCCGTCAAATTTGGCAGAATTGCATATACCATCGGCATTAACTTCAGCATAAACCATGTTTGTTCCGGCTATAATCATTCCGCCGCTGTATGAGTCAAGATTATATGAAGTGTAGTTACCGGTTCCGTCATCGAACCCGATGTTGCCGTACATGTTTCCGAACTGAATGTAACCGCCATTCATATCTACATATATGTTATGTGTCCCTGACTCACTTCCGTTTTTCGGTGCAACATTCGCACATTCATCAGCCTTTACAATCACTCCTATCTTGTCAGTGCCTACAAGATAAATCTGAAGGGATACGTCCTTTGAACCTGCAGGTGTTAACCCGAATACCGCTTCCTGGTCCGAAGAGTTGCTCGAGTTTTCCACCGACTCATTTCCCCCGTTGCCGCTCTCAACATTTACTTCGGGTTGTGCCTTACCGCAAGCAACGGCAAAGAACGCAAGAAAAACACATAAAACAAATGTTAAAAGGGATTTTGTCTTGTTCATGTTTGTTTCCTCCATATATTAATAGGAATTATACTTGAAGTATCAAGTATATAAAGGAAAACAAAAATAGTTTTTCTTACATTCTATATGGCATATATTCAGATTTTGATCCGGTATCTATCTAGCAAACAAATCCAGTATAAACTCCGAAGTCTCCGGGAACTTCTGTATAATAGCCTGCCTTATCTGTTCTGCCTGACCTGATACGTTTGCATCAAAGGTAATCTCTCCTTTTGCCTCATCCGCTATGGCTATTACAGCATCTCCAACTCCGCCTTTGGCGATTCTGGAAGCAAGTGCCACACCTCCGATAGCGTATCTTCCCAATGCAACGCCGCCAAAGGAAAGAATTCCGATTGCTATTCCTCCCACAGCCAGTGGCCCAACCGCTATACATCCGAAAGCGGCCAGAAGTCCAACACCTATACATGCAAGAGTAATGAGCCCCACAGAAAGTGTCCCTATCGCAACGACAC